>CAZVTD010000030.1:0-6632 GCA_964629945.1 uncultured Planctomycetota bacterium
GCCGGTCTTCACGTACATCCCGGTCTTGCCCATCTTTTCGACGACGATGCCGCCGATGGGGGCAACGATGGGGAACTCGGCAATTGGACGTCCGGTCGACTCGATTTCCGCGATCTTGTCGGGCGTAATGCCCCAAAGGCGAAGCTTGTCGCGAGCGGCCTGCACCGTGCGCTGAGCCGATTCGCGAACGACCTGGATATCACTCCTCTCGAGTTCCTTCACGGCCGCCTTCGCCTGCAGCAATTCCTCCTGCGACGCCAGCAGGTCCGGGCTGTAGAGGACGACCATGTGGTCGCCCTTCTTCACGACGATGCCCGTGTAGTCAACGAACAAGCGGTCGATGCGGCCGTCGATCCACGCGGCGATGGTGGCCACGCGGCTCTCGTCGTAAGTCACGCGTCCAACCATGCGCACGGTCACATCCGCGAAACGGCGCTCGACCGGCGTGACCTGAAGGTCCATCAGCCGGGCTGCGTCCGCCGTTACACGAAGCTGACGGGGACCGAGTTTCTCCGCCGCCGCGTTGGCGGGGATGAGTGTCATGCCGCAGATGGGGCAGTTGCCCGGCTTTGGCATGTGAATCTGTGGGTGCATCGAGCAGGTCCAGTCGGTGATCCTGCTCATGTCCGCATCGGCTGGCGCGTCGGGCTTTTGGGGGGTCGCCGGCCAGAATGCGGCGCGCAGGACGAAGCCGACGACCAGCGCACCCAGCGCGACGCCAGCAATGATCAGAGCATTCCTCATGGTCGCTCGACCTCCATGGCTGCCTACTTCGGTGCAGCCTCCGTCGCCTTCACCGGGACGAGGGGCATGTCGCACTTCGGACACTTACCCTCCTTCGACTCCTTGACCTCCGGGTGCATCGGGCATGTGTAGACTGTGGCGGTCTCCGGTGCCGCCGTTCCTGCGGCGCCGGCTTTCTGCAATTGCTCGTCAACGATCTTGAGATACTTCTCCGGATCCTTCTTGAAGAGGGAGGGACAGGCGTTACAGCAGAAGTAGACACGGCGTCCGTTGTAGTCCACGTAGATCTTCGGGTTGATGGGGTCGCCCATCACCGGGCAGATCTTCTGCGCAATGGGCTTTCCGTTCTCGTCGACGGGCGTCGTCTCGGACTTTCCGCAGCCGAGCGCAACCCACAGGAGCATCAGCGCGCCTGCAGCGATCCATGCATCGGTCTTCATGGCCCCCTCCTTCACCGGCGGTTATTGGTCGACGGCTCTCCCGCGCCGCCTTCGGACGGAGCGGGCGTGTTCTCCTTGTTCTCAGCTGCGGGAGCCGGGTCGAGGGAGTCGGTCTCGGTGGGCACGGGGCGCGTGGGGACATCCGGCCCGCGCGGCAGATCTCCACCGATGATCATCTCCAGCTCCGCGATCTTCTGAGCATGGTCCGCGACGGCGCGCTCGTAGTTCAGCGTGAACTCGAGCAGCGTCCGCTGCGAATCGATCAGATCAAGAAACACCGCCTTGCCCGCACTGTAGGCCGTCTCCGACGTCTTGATCGACTCCTTCACGCTCGGGATGAGCGTGTCCCGGTAGAGGATGATCTTGCGCTCGGCGTCCTGGATGCCGTATACGGCGAGTTTAGCATCCGCGCACAACATGTTGAACTTGTCGTCCTTCGCGGCAGCCGCCGCGCGTTCCCGCAGAAGCGCCTCGCGATACATCGCCCTGTATTTCTCCGTGCGGACAGGAAGCGTGATGCCCAGCATGAGGGCGAGTTCGTGCTCGCCGTCGGAGGTAGGGACCATGTACTCAAGCCCGAGGGTATAGTCAGGTCGGCCTTCCTCTTTTGCTGCGGCCTGCATCGCCTTCTGCTCGGCGACGTCATGGCCCATCGATTTGAGGTCCGGATTCTCGACGGCGATGCGTGCGAGGATGTCTTCCTCGACGATGGTGACGTTCTCGATCGGCAGGGTCGTCGGAAAGGGCAGTGCGGCGGCAGCGGGACGACCGAGGGCGGCGTTCATTTTCGCGGCGCTCGGTGCTCGAAGGGCCTCGATGCTGCGCAGCGAATCCTCGGCCTTGCCCAACTCCACCTGACCCCGGACAATGTCCGCCAACTGTGTCTGCGCGACGCGATAGCGGGCGGTCGCCACGTCCTGGAAATACCTGGTCAGGTCACGGTTGTCGCGCATCACGGAGATGGACCGGGAGATGTAGTAGTATTCGAAATACGCCTGCTTCACGGCATTGACAAGCGCCACGCGCTGGGCCTCGAAGCGCTCGCGTTCGGCCTCGGATGCTTCGAACGCCGCGTCGCCCTTCAGTCTCAGTTTCCTGCCGCCCGGGAACATCTGTTCGATGCCGACGGCGGCGCGCGTGTTCATCGCCAAGGCGAAGACGCGGAAGGTGACCATGGGCTCAGGAAGGGCGGTGACCTGCGGGATGCGCTCGACGGCGGCCTGCCATCGGTGGAATGCGGCCTGGAGGCCGGGGTTGTTGAGCGCGGCGTAGGTGAGGTAGTCGGATAGGGTCGAGTTATCGGTGAGGTCCGGCAGACCGTTCACACGGTGATGGTCGGACAGGTGTATGCGGTAGACGGTCGCGGGATCAGACGCATCGTCGAGGTCCGGTGCCGAGGCACACCCGCCAACAAGTAGCGCGGAGAGCACCATGCCTGCCACGGTCTGTCGCCCGGGAAAGGTCATTCTCGCCCCCGAAAACTTCATGTACCTTATTGTAGCCCGGTTTGCGTCGCTTGTCAACAAGTCTGGCTGAGGATGGGATTCGCCCTCCCTGGCAACATGGTAAGCGTTGTGGAAGGGCCGTGTCTTGACCCCAAGGGCCGAAACAGGATCCGAGGTGAGCTTAACGCTCTGTGCTGCGCCAACCTTGATGATCCGCCTGCCTTGGCGCTACGGCATGAGCAAGCGAGGCACTCCTCGCGAATGGTCCTCAGGAGGCTCACGCTCACGACCGCCCTCGCTTGGCCGCCTCGACCATCGCCAGAATGCCTGCGCGGATGGGATCGGGCAGTGACGGCCAAGCTTTCACCACGTCGGCCAAGTCGGGAGGAAGTGCTCGGCCCGTTGTGTTCCTATTGTGCTCCTGGTGTCCTTCCGGAGAGTCCGGCAGCAGGCGGGTGACTTGCAGCTTGCGTCGCATTCTTGACGGGCGGACTCGCTGCATCCTGTCTGCTTCTGGTGTGCTGGGGGTCAGGAGTGACTGCCCCGGTTCTTCCGTGACCTTAGAGAACATCTCAAAACAGCGCAGCCCCTGCCCTTTTGGTCCTGCTAATCTGCTTGAGACAGGTCGCTGATGTTTTTGAACTCGTCGCGCAGGGCTGGATAGAGGCGCTGGTACTGGCGATGGAGCACCTGGTAGCGTTTCGCGCGAGCGGGGTCCGGGGTGATGCGCGCGGTGACGGAGATGGCGGACTGGCAGGCCTGCTGGATGTTGTCGAAACGTTCGGCCCCGACGGACGCCAGGAGGGCGGCGCCATAGGCGGCGCCTTCGTCGGCATTGACGGTGACACAATCGGCGCCATAGACGTCGGCCTGGAGCTGACGCCAGAAGGCGGAGCGTGCGCCGCCGCCTGAGAGACGGATTTCATCGGTCGGGATGCCCCGCTGGCGAAGGATGGAGACGACATCGGCCAAAGCGAAGGTGATGCCTTCGAGGACGGCACGGCTCACGTCGTCGCGCGAGGTCGAAGTGGTCAGTCCGATCCAGGCGCCTCGGGCGTGGGGATCGGCGTGGGGGGTGCGTTCGCCGGTGAGATAGGGGAGGAAGAAGAGTCCGCTGCTTCCGAGGGGAGCGTTCGAGGCGGCTTCGGTGATGAGGTCGTAGGGGTCGAGGGCGCGGGCACGGGCCTGGGCGATGAAGTCCTGTCCGAGGGTGTTGCGGAACCACTGGAGGCTTCCACCCGCCGAGAGGACGCAGCCGAAGAGGCAGTATTGTCCCGGGACACAGGCGCAGAAGGTGTTGACGCGGCTCTCGGGATCGACACGGTATTGGTTGGAGTGAACGAAGACGACGCCCGAGGTGCCGATGGTGGCAGAGGTCAGCCCTTCGCGGACGACGCCATTACCGACGGCTCCGGCGGGCTGGTCCCCTCCCCCACCGACGACGGGGATGCCTTCGCGAAGACCGGTTTCCCGGGCGGCGGCCGCGGTGAGGTTCCCGCTGACCTCGTCGGACTCGACGACGGAGGGGAGGATGTCGCGGTCGATCTGGAAGCGGTGGAGCATCTCTTTGGACCAGCGGCGGGTGCGCTGGTCGAGGAGCAGGGTGCCGGACATGTCGGAGACATCGCCGATATATTCTCCGGTGAGACGGAAGCGGACGTAGTCCTTGGGCAGGAGGAGGTGGCGGATGCGTTCGTAGATTTCAGGCTCGTGCTGTCTGACCCAGAGGAGCTTGGTGAGGGTGAATGAGGTCATGGCGGCGTTGCCGACGAGTTCGATGAGGGCGGCTCGGCCGCCGACGGTTTCTTCGATCTGACGGGCCTGATCGGCGGTGCGCTGGTCGTTCCAGATGATGGCGGGACGAAGAGGCTTGCCGGTCCTGTCGGTGATGACGAGGCCATGCATCTGACCGGAGAGTCCGACGGCCTGGACGTGCCGGGGGTCGATGCCGGCTTTCTGGACGACGGCACGTGTGGCTTTGACGGCGGCGGAGTACCAGTCGTCGGGGTCCTGTTCGCTCCAGCCGGGGCGAGGACTGGAGATGTCGTGGGGAGCGGTGGCGGTGGCCAGGACCTTTCCGTCGGGGTCCATGAGGAGGGCCTTGGTGGCGGAGGTTCCGATGTCGAGTCCGAGGTAACAGGTCATTCGTGTTCTCCGTGATGAGGGGCCAAGCTACGCGAGATTCCGTCTGAGGTTGATGATGAAGTCCTGAACGTTGGTGAGGATGGCGGTGGCCTGCATGCTTCCGCGGTTGGTGAGCTTGTCGGTGCTGAACTCGGACATGTCGACGATGTAGAAGTAGACGGGACGCACGGCGTCGTGGTCGTCGACGTGATAGCCGGGGAGCATGTTTCCGAAGGCGATGGTGTGGAGCTGGGTGGCCAGTGCAACGCAGGTGGTGGTTTTTCGGGCGTGTTCGCGCATGGCGTTCTGGGCGGCATAGACGTCAGGAAACACGCCGGGGAGAGGACCGTCGTCGCGGATGGATCCGGCCAGCACCATCGGCACGCCCCGATCGAGGCAGGCCCAGACCATGCCGTCGCGCACGTTTTTCTGATCGACGTAGCTCTGGATGGAGCCGAGCTTTCGAGTTTCGTTGAGGACGTCGAGGTGGTTGTAGTGGCCGAGGGGATGGGTGGCCTGGGTGTAGATGTCCTGTCCGAGTCCGGTTCCGAAGACGGCGGCTTCCAGGTCGTGGGTAGCCAGGGCGTTACCCGCCAACAGGGCGTGGCAGTAGCCGGCTTCGATGAGTTCCTGCATGGCGAGACGCGAGTCTTTGTCGAAGGCGACCGCCGGTCCCAGCACCCAGGTGATGTATCCGTGGTCCCGGTCGTGCTTGAGCAGGTCATAGAGGTCGTCGTAGCTTCTGGAGAAGGGTGTTTCGCGGGTGCCCCGGGACTTGAAGCTGAACTTGTCGGGACACACGCCGGCGACGGGTGTCGTCTGAAAGCCGGTGTTGTGGACGAAGATCCCGTCTTCGCCATTTTCGGTGCGTCCCACGACGATTGGGTCGTCCTTTTTCAGTCTCCTGGGCTCCACGACGTCCAAGGAGGTCTCCTTGAGGACGAGGCAGCAATCCATCCGGCTCTGACGTGCGAGCACCCACCGGCCAGCGCCCAGGTGGACGTATTCGGGGTAGTTGCTGGTGGCGTGAAAACCGGTCGGGGCGATGCCATCGGCGGGAGCAGGCCGCAGTTGGGCCGGGGGTGAGGAAGCCAGCGGCGCCGATGCGAAATCAGGAGCCTTGTATTTCGGGAACTGGAACGTCATGTTTCCTCTCCGTGGGAAGGAAGAGCCTGACGAAACGTCAACGAACGATTCACCCCGACGGGCGTCCTGCTGTCCGGTCCGCCGAGGTCTTCCGGATGAGTCTATGTCAGGCTCGGCGGTCCTTTGGATTGTAGCATGTTCGCCCACATTATGGCAAGACCCGTCATGTGGTTGTCCCCGTGGGTCTGATGCGATGCCGACCTATCATTTGTGGGGACCCGGCAGCAGTTGAACACGTCGGCACTTGCGGCTATGATACAGAGGAGAGCTGTCGGGGAAGAGATACCTGTACGGGGGAATCGCCATGGTGCAACCGGAACGCATTCTGGTCCTGAACCGACGACCGATTCGGGCGGGGCGGTTCGTGCTGTACTGGATGCAGCAGTCCCAGCGGGCCCAATGGAACCACGCACTGGAGTATGCCATCGAGCAAGGCAACGGGCTGGGGGTGCCCGTGGTGGTCGTGTTCGGGGTGACGGGATCGTTCCCGGAGGCAAACCTTCGACATTACCAGTTCATGCTGGAAGGACTCCGGGAGACGCAAAAGACGCTGGCGGGTCGCGGGATCCGAATGGTGGTGCTGAATGAGGAGCCGGACGCGGCGGCACTGCGTCTGGCGGAATCGGCGGCCCTGGTGGTGGCGGACCGGGGGTAGGTGAGGGTGGAAAAGCGGTGGGGGTGGCGCGCGGCCGCCACGGCGGCATGCGGGGGGGGGCGGGTGGAGCGGGCCGGG
>CAZVTD010000030.1:6642-20760 GCA_964629945.1 uncultured Planctomycetota bacterium
TCCGCGATGGCATAGGCTGCCGTCCATGGACGTTCACCCGGCAGCCTGTAAAACCAGACGCCCGAAGCGGGCGGGACGTTTTTCACCAGCGTGTCGCTGACGAACGTCGCGCCCATCCCGTACAGGGCCAGATTGTAGGCGGTAATTTGCTGATCGAGCAGCAGGCGCGTTTTCGGGCGGAAGCGCGCGGCCGCCACGGCGCCATGCCGGGTGGTTCAGGTGGAGAGCGACGTGGTGGTGCCGGTGGAGGTCGCATCCCACAAGGAAGAATACGCGGCGCGGACGCTGCGCCCGAAGATCCAGCGGCACATGGAACGTTTTCTGGTTCCGGTGCGAGGGGTGAGGATCCAGCGGGATTCGCTGGGGATGAAGCTTCCAGGCGTGGCATTGGACGACCTTGAGGGGGTGTTTGCGTCGCTGCAACTCGATGGTTCGGTGAAGCCGACGACGTTTTTCAAGGGAGGAACCGCCGAGGCACAACGGAGGTTGGACCGGTTCATCCGGCATGGGCTGGGCAGGTATGATCGGGAGGCGGCCGATCCGGGACGCGACGGACTGTCGCATCTGAGTCCGTATCTGCACTTCGGACAGATTTCACCGGTATACGTGGCGCTGAAGGTACGTGGGGCACAGGCGCCCAGTGGAGCGCGCGAGGCGTTCCTGGAACAGCTCATCGTCCGGCGGGAGCTGAGCATGAATTTCGTGCACTTCAACGAGCGGTATGATCGGTATGATGCGCTGCCCGGATGGGCACGGGCGACGCTTCGGAAGCACGCGAACGATCAGCGGCATTATACCTATTCACGGAAGCAACTGGAGGCGGGTCGGACGCATGATCCGTACTGGAACGCGGCGCAGCGGGAGATGGTGATCACGGGCAAGATGCACGGGTATCTTCGGATGTACTGGGGGAAGAAGCTGATCGAGTGGTCGCGCTCGCCGGAGGAGGCGTTCCGGACAGCACTGTATCTCAACAACAGGTATGAGCTGGACGGGCGGGACGCGAACGGGTTTGCGGGGGTGGCGTGGTGCTTCGGCAAGCATGACCGTCCGTGGACGGAACGGGCGGTGTTCGGGACGGTGCGTTACATGAACGACAAGGGATTGGAGCGCAAGTTCGACATGGAGGCTTATGTGGCACGCGTCGAGGCCCTGGAGGCGTGACGGTGCGCCGAGGGGGCGCGGGTGATCAGGACAGTCCCCGACGCACGAGTTTGTCCTGCAGGATGCTCACGACGGTCGCATCCACCCGGTCCATGCCTTCGAGCGAAACCCGGCTCAGGTTGCGGATCGACTCCTCGGCTGAGTGCCCGATGACGCCGTCTTCGGCGGAGATGCCGTAGCCGGACAGGGCCATGAACGCCGAGCGCATGGCCGAGTCAGCGCCGGAGACGATCTTCATGGAACAGCCGGGTTTGGCTCCGTCGCAGATGATCCCGCAGAGGTCCGCCAGGACGTTATGAACGGCGAAGGTGATCCTGGGCATATCCACACCGACCTGCTGATAGACGATGGCCGCCGCCCCGGCGATGCTGGCCGCGATGGCGCAGCCGCAGGTCACGGACAATTCCCCGGTGAAGCGTTTGACGTATGAGTTCAGGGCATGGCTGAGGGCGATGCTCTCCTGGATGCGAGGCAGGTCCACCTTCCGGTCGAGTCCCACGAGGTAAGGCAGGAGGACGGTCAGGATGCCCTGGTTTCCGGAGCCGCCGCTGGTCATCACCGGTTCCGGCACGCCGCCCATGCGTGCGTCAAGGGCGGAGGCCACCTTGAGCTTGACGCGGAAGAAGAGGTCGTCGCCCATGAGTCCCTGACTGTGCAGTTGTTGGAGCTGGCTGGCGGTGCGCTTCAGGTCGAAGCCTCTCTCGGCCATCGCGAGGTTCATCTCGATGCCCCGCTGGATATGGAGACGCTGTTGAGGACTCAGGCAGACGACCTCGCGGAGCACGTCCTCCAAGGGCATCTGCCTGAGGCGGTCCCGGTAATCCGGAGCCGCCGAGTCAGACCGGGGTGAAGGAGGCAGGAGCGATTGTCCGTCGCGTTCCAGACAGGTGATATTGCCATGGCCTTCCGAGAGGATGCAGCGCACGCGGGAGCCGCCCCCTTCGACAACCACCTCCACGTAGAGGCTTTTCTCCTCCGTCCGGCACTGGTACTGCAGGCGACCCGAGGCGAGCAGATCGTTGGCGCGCGTCAGGACGTCAGGAGCGATCTCCTTGAGCACTTCCATCTGGAGATCGGACCGTGCGAGCACCGCCCCCAGGGCCGCGGCGATCCTGTTGCCCTTCTGTCCATTGCTGTTGGGGATGGTGACGGCGGCTCCGTTCTTGTAGGTGCCCGGGTCCACGCTGAGCCGGATCCGCTCCACCGGGGCGGGCAGCCGTTCGGCCGCTACGGAACAGGCATAGGCGCAGGAGATGGGTTCCGTACAACCCACGGCCGGGAAGACCTCATGGGAAAGAATGTCGTCGAGCAGGTTCACGGTTCCGGTTCTCCAATGGGGGCCTTCGTCCGGTATGCGGGAGGCCGATTGTCAGGCTAATGTTGTGCCCTGTCAATCGAATTCCTCCGACGGCCCCGCCTTGATGCCCGGGGGACGAGACGGTATAGTTGTCGTGGAGGAGAAACAATGGTGACTTCGTCGGAGGGAGCCATGGATACGAAGGTCCGGCTGGGAATCAGCGAGTGCCTGCTGGGGCACAACGTGCGGTACGACGGGGGACACAAACACGACCGGTATCTGACCGACACGCTGGGGCAGTTCGTGGAGTTCGTCCCGGTGTGCCCGGAGGTGGAGGTGGGTCTTGGGGTTCCGCGCGAGGCGATGCGGCTGGTGGGGAACCCGGAACAGCCCCGGCTGGTGACGATCCGGACGACGATCGATCACACGGAGCGGATGCTCTTATGGGCGCGAAGACGGGTCGTGGAACTGGAGAAGGAAGGACTGTGCGGGTTCATCTTCAAGTCGAAGTCGCCTTCGAGCGGGATGGAGCGGGTCAAGATCTACAATGCGTCGGGGAATCCGGTCGGGACAGGCGTAGGGCTCTTCGCTCGCGTGTTCATGGAGCACTTTCCACTGCTGCCCGTGGAGGACGAGGGTCGACTGCAGGATCCGGAGCTTCGGGAGAACTTCATCGAGCGGGTCTTCGTGTATCGCCGCTGGCGCCTGGTGGAAGAACGACCGTTGCGCGGAGCCCTGGTGGACGGACGCACGCGGCACAAACTGCGGCTCCTGTCGCACAGTCCGGAGCATTACCGCAAGCTCGGGCGACTGGTGGCGGAAGCGGCATCCCTGCCGCCGAGGCGCCTTTGTCAGGAGTATCTGTCGGGGCTGATGGCGGCGCTGAAGCTGAAGGCGACGCCGGCGAAGCACCTCAACGTGCTCCAGCACGCGATGGGGTCTTTCAAGAAACGGCTGAGTGCGGATGAGAAGAAGGAACTGTTGGAGGTCTTCCGGGCATATCGCGAGGAGATCCTCCCGCTGATCGTGCCGGTGACACTGCTCAATCATTACGTTCGGAAGTACGCGGAGCCCTACCTTTCGGCCCAGTTGTATCTGAACCCGCATCCGCTTGAACTGAAGCTCCGAAACCATGCTTAGGCACGGGGCGGACTTGACAAGCGTCGTTTCAGGTCGTAAGGATTAGAGAACACACGGTTTGTCGTCGCCGATCCGCTTCAGGGACCGCCGGCAGTCGTTCCAGGACACCCGGCTGACCGAGAAGGAGGGGAACGCATGGCAGGCTCCGACTGGCAGAAACTCATCCGTGAATCCGAACTCCAGGATGGCATTCCCGTTCCCTGCGACCTGGGGAAGAAGAAGGTGCTCGTGGTCAAGCGGGGCGAACAGATCCACGCCTGCTCCGGCAAGTGCACACACTACGGCGGGCCGCTGGCCAAGGGACTGCTGGTGGGAGATGTCATCACGTGTCCGTGGCACAACGCCCGGTTCGACGTGACGAACGGGAAGGCGACGGCGCCGGCACTGGATTCTCTGGGATGCTACGAGACGCGGGTGGAGAACGGCGAGGTCTACGTGCGTCCGAAGGAACGCACGAAACCCGCGGTGAAACCCGGGACGGAAGGCCAGTTCTTCGTGATCGTCGGGGCGGGGGCGGCGGGCAATGCAGCCGCCGAGACGCTCCGGAACGAGGGGTTCGGTGGGCGCATCGTTATGGTTACGCCTGAAAAGCACCTGCCTTATGACCGTCCGAACCTCTCGAAGGAGTTCCTGGCAGGCAAGGCGAAGGTGGAATGGATTCCGCTGCGATCGAGTGAGTTTTATGAGAAGGAACAAATCGAGGTCCTGACCGAGCGTGCGGTGGTCTCGGTGGACCCGGGCAAGAAATCGGTCGCATTGAGCAACGGTGAGGCGCTGTCTTACGACCGGCTGCTGCTGGCCAGCGGGAGCCGGCCGAGAGCCCTCACGATTCCCGGGGCGGAACTGGACGGGGTGTTCCTGCTGCGCAGTCGAGACGACACTGAAGCGATCATCGGGGCGTTGGACGGGGCTCGCACCGCGGTGGTGATCGGGGCATCGTTCATCGGACTGGAAGTGGCGGCGGCATTGATCGAGCGGAAGCTGAAGGTGCACGTGGTGGCGCCGGAGACGGTTCCGATGGCGCGTATCCTGGGCGAGCCGCTGGGGAATTATGTGAGATCGCTGCACGAGAAACACGGCGTCACGTTCCACCTGGGCGTGAAACCGGCAGGGGTGGACGGTGCGGGCCGGGTCCGGTCGGTGAAGCTCTCCAACGGGACTGCTCTTTCGGCGGACCTGGTGATCGCCGGGATCGGCGTCACGCCGGCGGTCGAGTATCTTGCGGGAACCTCGCTGGTCGTCGAGGGACAGGTTCCCGTG
Organism: uncultured Planctomycetota bacterium; assembly: GCA_964629945.1. Lineage (GTDB taxonomy): Bacteria > Planctomycetota > DG-23 > DATKVD01 > CAZVTD01 > CAZVTD01. The sequence continues at coordinate 11,504 of CAZVTD010000030.1, forward strand.
GACGAGCGCTTGAGAACGTCCGAGAAAGACATTTTCGCGGCGGGGGACATTGCGGCGGCGCCCTATGCGCCGCTGGGTCAGCGCATCCGGGTGGAACACTGGGCGGTGGCGGAGCGTCAGGGACAGCACGCGGCGCGATCCATGCTGGGATCCGATGCGCCCTATGACGAGGTTCCGTTCTTCTGGTCACAGCACTACGACAAGAGCATCAGCTATGCGGGCTTCGGGGCGGGCTTCGACCATGTCGCGCAGCGCGGGACGATCGGGGATGAGGGCTTCCTGCTGGGATACTACCGGGGCGAGACGTTGCTGGCGGTGGCGTCGCTCTGGCGTGACGTGGAGTTCATGGCGCTGTCGGAATTGATCAAGATGGGCAGGCCGATCGGCTTCAAGCAATTCCAGGATGAATCGCTGGACCTGAAGGGCCTGCTGTCGGCAAAGCCCTGACCGTGTGCGGTCCGAATCCGGGAGGAAGGACTATGACGGAGAAATCATCGTGCTCGCTGGCTGACCGGGACTGCGTTCCCTGCAAAGGCGGGGTGCCGCCGCTTGCGGGGGAGGCCTTGAAGACACTTGCCGACCAGCTTCCGGCGGGCTGGGAGGTGGCGGATGGGAAGCGATTGGAGAAACGGTTCAAGTTCAAGGACTTCCGTGAGGCGCTGGCGTTCACGAACCGCGTGGGTGAGCTGGCGGAGTCGGTCGGCCATCATCCGGATATCCACCTGGGTTGGGGTAAAGTGAAGCTGGTGGTGTGGACGCATAAGATCGGCGGGCTGTCGGAGTCGGATTTCGTCTTCGCGGCGAAGGCAGACCGCCTGCACACGAGCTGAGGTGCGAAGCGAACACATCTGAAGAAGCGATTGCGGGGCGGCATTGGGTCTTGACATCTCCCGCCTATCCCGACAGACTCCCTCTTTCCCTTGAGCACAGAAAGGACCCAAGGATGACTTACCGCAATCGTGAGCGTGTTGTCCATGCGCTGGCACACCAACAGCCGGACCGCATCCCCTTCGACGTGGCGGGGTCTGGAGAAGCGCCTTTCGTCGAGTTGATCCAGTCCATGAACCTTCCGGAAGACCACCGCACGTTCGCACTGGAAGGGGATTTCAAATACATTCCGTTCAACACGGTGTCGGAGCCCGAGAGGTTCCTCCCCTACCTGCCGGAACTTCCGCCTGAGGCGAAGATCACCGAATGGGGCGTCGGCGAAGTGCACCTGTCCACGCAGGAAGGGTATGAGGCGGGATGGAAGACGTGGCATCCGCTGGCCAACGTCAACACGGTGGAGGAATTGGACCGGTATCCCTGGCCGGATTTCACCGATCCGCGCCGACACGCGGACCTGGAAGTTCGCATGCGCGAGGCCAAGGCGAAGGGCTTTACGGCCATCGGCCAGATGTCGCAGACGATCGTGGAGCTGTGCTACGGTCTGCGGGGGCTGGAGCAGTTGATGATCGACTTTTACGAGCGTCCGGAGTATGTGGAGACGCTGTTCGAGCACGTGGCGAAGCGGCGTCGGTTCCAGGCCCGGCGTATGATGGAAGCGGGAGCGGACATCCTGCGCATCGGGGACGACATTGCTACGCAGCAGTCGCTGATCATCGGACCCAATCTCTATCGCGAGCGGGTCAAGCCGTTCCACGCCTCGGTGGTGGCCGAAGCCAAAAAGCTTCGTCCAGACGTACCCGTCCTGTATCACTCCGACGGGAACCTCACGGGGCTCATCCCGGATCTCATGGAGGCGGGGGTCACCGCCATCCACCCGGTGCAGCCGGAGTGCATGGACATCGTCGCGGTCAGACGGGAGTATGGGAAGGACCTGGTGCTCTGGGGCTGTCTGCCGGTCCAGAGCGTCTTTTCCAACGAGTCGCACGACGACGTGCGGCAGGCGATGCGCTTCGTGAAGGACAAGATCGCCCCCGGAGGCGGGATTGTGGTGGGGCTCTACGGGGTGACGATCACGCCGAAGCTGCTGGACAACGCACGGGTGTTCTACCAGGAGTTCTACGACCTGGCGCGCACCTGAGACGACAGTTCAGGAGCCTTCGACCAGTTCACGGCCCAGGCGGTATGCGTCGCGCATCAGCGGACGGTTGGCGCGAATCTCACCGGCTTTGTCGGCGGAGCCATAGACGGCACCGACGTATTCGGCCTGCGCATAGCGGAAGGCGTCCTGGAGCATCCGGAGGGCGTTGCCCGCGCCGGAGCTGAAGGAATCGTCGTCGCCATAGGTCAGAACGACCCCCGTCCGCTTCCCTCTGAAACGTGTCGGCCCGGGACCGCCGAGGGCATACCAGCGGTCCATGAACAGCTTCATGGGACCGGAGACGTTGAACCAGTAGATGGGACTGGCCAGGACCCAGATGCCAGCCCGACGCAGCCTGGGATAGAGCGCCCGCATGTCGTCAGGCATGACACAGTCGGTCTCGATCCGTCCCCGACAGGCCCCGCAGGCGGTGCAGGCCCGAAGGTCCATGTCGTAGAGGCGAACCGTCTCCACCTGTGCACCAGCTGCTTTCATGCCCGCCGCCACGCGCGAAGCCAGCACGGTGCTGTTCCCCTTCCGGCGTGGGCTGCCCAGGATGACCAATGCCTGTTTCGTCTTCATCGCTCGCCTCGCCTGATCGTTGTGGTTAACGTCGACCGGCGCCACCCTGTTTTTCGATCTTCGCCCATTCGTCGCGCAGCGTGACGATCCGGTTAAAGACAAGTCCTTCGGCGGTGCTGTCCGGGTCCACGCAGAAGTAGCCCAGTCGCTCGAACTGGAAGCGGCTTTCGGGCGACGCCCCCTTCAGAGAGGGCTCGATCTTGCATCCGGTGAGCACTTCCAGGGAGTTCGGGTTCATGTGGTCGGTGAAGCTCCCGCCCTCTTCGACGTCATCGGGATTTTTGACGCTGAAGAGATGATCGTAGAGACGCACCTGGGCATCGAGGGCGTGCTCGGCCGAGACCCAGTGCAGGGTGGACTTCACCTTTCGGCCGTCGGGGGCGTCCCCCCCGCGGGTGGCGGGGTCATAGGTGCAGCGCAGTTCCACGACTTCGCCGGTTGCGGGGTCCTTTGTGACACCGATGCACGTGATGAAGTAGGCGTAGCGCAGCCGGACCTCGCGGCCGGGGCTCAGTCGGTAGAACTTGGGCGGGGGCGTCTCACGGAAATCGTCCTGCTCGATGTAAAGCGTCCGGCCGAAAGGCACCTTGCGCGTGCCGGCGGAAGGATCCTCCGGATTGTTGATGGCGTCGAGTTCCTCGGTCCGGCCTTCGGGGTAATTTTCGATGACGACCTTGAGCGGCCGCAGGACGCCCATCACTCTGGAAGCCCGGCGGTTCAAATCCTCCCGCAGGCAGTGTTCCAGGAGGGCGACGTCGACCATGCTGTCGGTTTTGGCGATGCCGATGCGCCGGCAGAACTCCGCGATCGCCTCGGGGGTGTATCCCCGGCGTCGGAGGCCGCTGAGCGTCGGCAGCCGCGGGTCGTCGAAACCGCTCACGTGTTTTCCGTTGACCAGCACGATCAGTTTCCGCTTGCTTAACACGGTGTAGCTCATGTTCAGCCGGGCGAATTCGATCTGCTGCGGGTGGTAGATGCCGAGCTGGTTCAGGAACCAGTCGTAGAGCGGACGGTGGTTCTCGTATTCCAGTGAACAGAGGGAATGGGTGATCCCCTCGATGGAGTCCTCCAGTCCGTGGGCCCAGTCGTACATGGGATAGATGCACCATTTGCTGCCGGTGCGGTGATGCTCGGCGTGGAGGATGCGATACATGACGGGATCACGCAGGTTGAGGTTGGGCGAGGCCATGTCGATCTTCGCACGGAGGACGCGAGCGCCGTCGGGGAACTCCCCGGCACGCATCCGTCGGAAGAGGTCCATGTTCTCCTGAGGCGTCCGGTTTCGGTACGGGCTTTCCTTGCCCGCGCGCGTGAGGGTGCCTCTCAATTCGCTGACCTGCTCGGCGCTGAGGTCGTCCACGTAGGCCCTGCCCTGCTCGATCATCTGCTCGGCCCATTGATACATCTGTTCGAAGTAGTCCGAGGCGAAGAAGAGCCGGTCCTCCCAGTCAGCTCCCAGCCAGCGGACGTCATTGATGATGGCCTCGACGTATTCGGTCTCCTCGGTGGCGGGGTTGGTGTCGTCAAAGCGGAGGTTGAACTTCCCGCCGAATTCCTGTGCGATGCCATAATTGATCAAGACGGCCTTGGCATGACCGATATGGAGATAGGCATTGGGCTCGGGCGGAAACCGCGTGTGGACGCGCTTGTCGAACCGTCCCTCCTGGAGGTCGCGGGTGATGGCCTCCCGGATGAAGTCGCCCGAGGGCGTGTTGTCCTTGCCATCCATGATGAACCCCCTTCAGAAGCGGTTGGAGCGTGTCCAGAAACGTTGGGTATTTTACCACACGTCCGGTTCGTCGTCACCTTCAATTCGTCAAATCCGTCGTGGCGGCATCCCGAGTCTTGACAGACGGCGTCCGGGACGGTATATATTGTGGTTTGGGTGATCAGACCCTCTTGAGTGACAGGGGTTTCGGGGACCGGTTCATGTTGCACGGAAAAACGATAGCCGCGGTGGTCCCTGCACATAACGAGGAACGGCAGATCGCCCGGGTCATCCAGACCATGCCCGAATGCGTCGACCGGATTTACATCATCGACGACGCGTCCCGCGACAACACCGCCAAGGTGGTCAACAGCTTCACCGAACTCAACGGACGACTGGTCCTGATTTCGCATCCGAAGAACCGGGGTGTCGGGGCAGCCATCGTGTCGGGGTACAAGCGCGTCCTGGCCGACGGGATCGACGTGGCGGTGGTCATGGGCGGGGACGGTCAGATGCCCCCGGAGGACCTGCCGCACATCGCCGGGCCCGTCGCTGCGGGACAGGCCGACTACGTCAAGAACAACCGACTCTTCACCGGCAACGCCTGGAACATCATCCCGCATTACCGTTACATCGGCAATTCCCTGCTGTCGATGTTCACCAAGATCGTCTCCGGATACTGGCACGTGGTGGATTCCCAGGCCGGGTACACGGCGATCTCGCGACAGGCACTCCAACTGCTCAACCTGGACGGACTCTACCCGCGTTACGGGTTCCCCAACGACCTGCTGGTCAACCTGAACGTCTATGACCTCAAGGTGATGGACGTCCCCACGCGTCCGGTCTACAACATCGGCGAACGCTCGGGCATCCGTCTGAAACGCGTCATCCCCACCATCGCCTGGCTGTTGGTCCGACGATTCTTCTGGCGTCTCAAGGAGAAGTACATCATCCGCGACTTCCATCCCCTGGTCTTCTTCTACTTCTTCGGGGGAGTTCTGTTCATCCCCGGCTTCTGCATGGGAGTCTGGCTGCTTTACCACCGCATCTTCTCCGGCCGCGTCGAAGCCACGTCAGCACTCTTTTCGGTCTTCCTCGTGGTCACGGGACTGCAGTTCCTGTTATTCGCCATGTGGTTTGACATGGATCACAACAAGAGACTGAAGTAGGACGCCCTCCCCTTCCGGACCGCGGAGATCGCGTGAAGCCCATCTGGAAACGACTGATCATCCTCGCGATCATCGCGCTCCTTGCCGCGCCGCCACTGATTCTCCTGTACGGCTACTGGCAGGCCCGACGGCTCACCTATCCCCGCACCACCATCACGCTCGATCGTCTGCCCGGGGAGTTCGACGGCATCCTCTGCGCCTTCATCACCGACGTCCACCACGGATCGTATCTTTCATTGGACCGCGTCAACGAAATGGTGGACCAGGTCAACGCGGCGAAGCCGGACCTCATCCTTCTCGGGGGGGATTACGTTTATGATGGACCTCAGTACATCCGTCCCTGTCTGACTGCACTGGGCAGGCTGTCCGCGCCGATGGGGGTGTACGCCGTCCTTGGGAACCACGACCACTGGGAAGACGCCGATCTGACGCGACGCGTGTTTGATGAAGTGGGAATCCGCGACCTGACCAACACCAACGTCGCACTGGGTCATCAGGGCGCACGGATCTGGGTGTGCGGGGTCGGCGACCTGTGGACCGATACGCAGGATCTTCCTTCCGCCCTGGCGGGGATCCCGGAGGACGGACTGCGCATCCTGCTCAGCCACAATCCGGACTATGCCGAAAGCATCATCGGACAGAACGTCGATCTGGTCCTGTCCGGGCACACCCACGGCGGACAGGTGTCCATCCCCTTCCGGGGTCCGATCCTTTCGAGCAGTCGCGACCCGAAGAAGTATTCAGCCGGTCTGATCCACAACGGTCCCATGCAGGTCTTCGTCTCCCGTGGGATAGGCACCATCGTGCCGGCCATCCGTCTGAACTGTCCCGCGGAGGTCAACCTCATCACGTTGAAGACCGGTGGAAAGCCGTCTACACCCTGAACATGGTCTTGAAGCGCTCGCTGGTGTAGTCGGTCACGATCACGTTCGTCCCCAGCTGCTTGTGAAGTTCCCGCTGGCGTGTGGCCGCATCAGGCAGTCGGCTGATGATCACCGCGCCGATCTCGGCGCCGGCCGAGACTTCGCTGCGGCCGTCCCCGACGACCATCGTCTCGCGTCCATCAAGACCCTCTTCGCGACAGATCTGTTTGATGACCTCCGACTTGGTCGCCTTGTGGTTCCACGTCGAGCCTTCCAGCGTATCAACAACCTTTCCCGGACCGATCTCGAAGCCGACGGCGATGACCTCTTCATACATGTTCCCGCTGGGTCGGCCCGCCTGGTCGCGCTCGATCACCGCACCCGTGACGAAGTAGTTCTTCACCCCAAGCGTCTTGAGCATCCCGAGGAACTCCAGGGCTCCCGGAACCCGCCAGGCTTCGGGATTCTTCCTGGCCAATTCCAGGTTCCGGTCGCGACAGGCGCCTTTCAGCACGTTTTCGTAAAGTTTGAACAGCCTGGGAGTGTTCTCCTTCAGGTAGGTCTTCAAACGTTCCCCCTCGTTGAACTCGTCGAAGACTTCCTCCCCCTTCCATATGCGGCGGATGATCTCGGAGTTAACTTCCATTCCCTTGGCGTCCAGTCCAACGCGCTGGGCCGGGATGCTTCCCGATTCGATGCCGCGACGGATAGCCCATTCCATCTGCGTCAACGCCGACAGCCCGGCCGATTCGACGCAGAAGCTGTCGGTCTCCTCCAGGACTTTGCTGCCCGACTGGTTCACCAGACGTCTGACGTTCGTCTGACTGTCGTAGTCCCCTTCCAGTCCGTTCACGATCACGTCATGCAGCGTGACGCTCATCACCGGGGGCCAATCCCGAATCAGCGAATGCGTTCCGTCGATGTCGTGGAAGACGTGCGTGATGCGTCGCGTCCCGACCCGGTTGATGATCTCCACGTTATCGAACTTTTTCGGCAGCTTCGTGTCATCTATGATCGGCATCGCTTCTCCCTGCATAAGACCTTCTTGTCTATTCCCCGACGTAGCGCAAGATCACTCGTGCATCCTCGTGCCTGTCGGTCACCGTGCTTCCAGCTCAAGCCACATCAGCGCATTCGACGGCATATCCAGCATCAGCCGCCCCCGCTCCACCACGGTCTTCTCAAGCAACATGTTCGGCAAACCCGTTGCCGCAATCTCCGGGTGGTCTTTCGACAGCAGGAACACCTTCACGTGCATCGTCCCGTGTCTCCACCCTTCCAGTTCCAGACGAACCTTCTTTTTCGAGGCCCCTTGCGGATGATAGTTCCACAGCAACGCATGAATCCCCCGGCCGCTTCGGCTTGCGAGCCCTCCAGGGCCCTCCTTCGGGTGAACCACCTCGATGCGCTCCCGCCCCAGCCGGTACAGGAGTCTGAACGTCGTGAACGGGGCACGAACACTTCCGTCAGGCCGCATCAGGTGCAGTGATTTCCCCGGAGCATTCCATATCGCTCCCATTTTCGCCAGCCCTTCCGGACTGAACCATCCCTGCCATTTCCGGGGATGGACCCCCATGTCCATGATGTGGTAGTGACACGACCAGTCCAGTCCCGCATTCTGCATGGCCTCGACCACGGCCCCGGTGAGGGCCGCCTGTTCGTAGGGATCCGAGGCATGGTCCACCTGCCCGGTATTGTTCCATTCGTCCAGGATGACCTCGCAGGAAAGACCCGGATGCAGCTTGAGGAGGTTCTTCACGTAACGGACGGAGTATTCGAACAGGCCGGGATCGTTCGAATACAGGTGATAGGACACGAAGTCGAGCGGCAGCTTGTCCCGGTCGGCACGATAGAGCAAGACAGGCAGCAAGGGAGATCGAAAGTCCGCCACCGCGGGTCCACCCACACGGGCTCGGTCGTCTGCCCGGCGGATGGCTTCCACCGTGTGTCGGTAATACTTCACATACGCACCCGGTGTGAAGCGTCCCGGACATCCTCCTTGCTCGCCGATGTCCGGCTCGTTGAAAACTTCCCAATAGGCGATGGCCTTCTTTTTGCGTCGGAAGTATCGCACCAGGTCCCCCACGAACGTTTCCCATTTCTTCCAGTCTCTGGGCTCGGTGTGGTCCTGGTCCGCGTCGGGATAAAGCGCCTTCGGTCTCATGCAAAGGCTCAGGAGCGGCTTCGCCCCCGTTGCCAGAATCGCGTCCACCGCCCGTTCGAGTGTCCCGAACCGGCGGGGATACATCCTGTAATACTCCTGCACGAACAGTCGAATCAGTCTGGGTTTGAGATTGCGCAACCGCTCGATCACCGGCTCCGACAGGGGAATATCGTCGATCCCCCCCTGCCCCAACGCGTGTCGGCGAACATCCCAACGTTCCTTCACGGTCCCGGTCTTGAGCACGATCCGGACTGTTCCGGTCTTCTCAGATCTCATCCGCTTCTCCAGAAGACGACCGGGCGAGACTATACGTGTTCGTGTGCCGTTTGTCACTCGGAATCTGCTGTCCCCTGCCCCGCCATGGACAGTCTGCTCGCGGCTCCCAGCAGGAGGTTCATTTCTCGCCGGTCCGGCCCCGCATCCACGGACAATTCCCCCGCTGTGGACAGCGCGAGCACCCGCGATGACTGGAGAGCAGCGGCACCAGGAGCAATCCGACCACCGCAAACACCAGCACCAGGCCCAGAAGTCCCCACGAGAACGTACCCCACAGCCGGACGGCCCCCACCCCGAGCGGAATGAACCACAACGGAACGATGACTGGAATGTGTCTGCGGAACTGCCTGGCGAAATCAGCGCCCGGTCTTCTGGAACGCAGCTTTGCGGCGATGAGCCCATGTCCCGACGGACAGGCCCGGCTGCCATAGCCCGCACAGGCGGGACAGATGAACAGCATCACCCACGT
>CAZVTD010000031.1:0-20493 GCA_964629945.1 uncultured Planctomycetota bacterium
GTGTAGATATCCCGGGTATCGTTTACTTTAAATAACTATACAAGCGTCCTGTCGGATGATACCCTCCTGCCCTGCAGAACGGGTCGAATGAAAGAATCTCCTGCCTGCTGAGAGGTCTGTAAATGGGGTCGAATCAGTTCAAAAGTGCGGACAAATCGATGGAAAACTGGCCTTACCGGCGGGCCTTTCTGACCGGAGCTACCGGACTCATTGGTGGACAGCTCCTCCATGACCTGCTTCAGATCCCTCAGATCGAGGAGGTCACCTGTCTTGTCCGTGAGGGAAACGGCGAAACACCCGAACAGCGTCTGGTCAGCCGTCTGAAACGCACGGGCATCCGCACACGGGACGTGGAAAAGGCCATGAAGCGCGTTCGCTGGGCCTACGGCGAGATCACCAAGGATCTCTGGGACCTGAACCCCGCTGAACTGGACCATGTCCGGCAGAATGTGGACCTCTTCATCAACTGTGCCGCCTCGACCTCGTTCGTGGACGTCGAAAGCTGCGAGGCCATCAACGTGAGTGGCACACGTCGCATGCTGAACGTGCTCGAAGGGGCCGGAAACCTCAAGAAACTGGTGCATTTCAGCACAGCCACGCTTTGCGGACAGGTTCCCAACGCCGTCATGAAGGAAGAGAATTCGCTTACCAAGGGTGGGGAACACGTGGTGGCCTACACGCGAACCAAGGCCGAGGCGGAACGTCTTCTGTGGGCAAAAGCGGATGAACTGCCGCTTCTGGTGGTTCGTCCCAGCATCACGATGGCCCGTGGTTCGCGGGATCGCAAGCATGCAAGGCTATTCCTCTGGTCCCTGACCGCCATGGTCCAGCTTCCCTATGTGCCGGTGAAGAAGGACTCCTACATCGACATTGTTCCGCTGGATTTTGTGGTCCGGAGCACGATTGAGCTGCTGGCCCGGGGTGATGCGCTCAAGCACAGTTGCTATCACCTGACCGCCGGCAAGATGGCCGCCGTCACGGCCGACGAGGTTCGTGCCGCCGCCTGCAAAGCGGCCAATGTCAAGGGACCGAGGTTCATCCCTCCCTCTGAGTGGTCCGAAAAGCACATGCGGAAGATCGAGGAGATGGAACTGGGCACGCTCTATGAAGCCCTGCTGCTCTATCTGCCCTTCATCAACCTGAACCTGATTTATGACAATACCAAGCTCGTCGAGGAATTGGGTTCAAAGTTGCCGGACCTGCCCAAGTTCGACCGGTACGTGAGCGAAATGCTTCATATCGTGGCCCCCGACCGGGTTCCGGCCCCCACATTGGGCGGGTTCGGGCTGTAGACGGTCGGTTTCCGACGCTCCAACCTGATTTCCGGGTCATTCCATGCTTGTTCGAGCCCACCCTGTCCTGCTCTCGGGATCTGGAAAAAGTTTGGTATTCCCTGAGGATGGTCGTGTGAGCAGGAGGGCTGCGGGGGGTGTTCAGACTCCTGTACGCGATGTAACTCATTTCAGGAAAAGCAGTTGTGATCTTATTGAATATCGATGGGGATGGTCGTGTCGGAAATAATGAACGCTCGGGGGGTTTAAAACCTTAAACAAACGGGATTCCCTTGCCTTTTTTTGTTGTTGTAACCCATTTCTTGATATCGGGTTATGTCGATTTCGGGGAGTTCTTGAGGAGAATCCCGATCTTTTTTGGCATGCTCTTTGCTGGTATGGTCTATCCGATGAGGTAGTGTGCAGTCTGGATTTTGGCTTTTGCAGCGTCCTGGAACGTGGTTTCTGGGGTATTGAGGGATTAGTCCGCGTGGTAACACGGCAGGAACGGGAGGAATCTACGGTGAAGAGGCTCGCTACGGTGGTTGCGTTGCTGGGGATTCTGGTGTGGACTTCGGTGGCTTCAGCGGCGACGATTTCAATGAGTGTGACGACCGACAAGGACACCTACCTGCCCGGAGAGATGGTGCATTGGACGATCTATGCCTGGGCGTCCAGTGGGGACAATGCGGGCGTGGCGCTCCTCAGTGCGGATTTGGCGGACAGTCTGGGCGAGGTGTTCAACGCCGCCCTGACGTCGGGTGGTGGTCCGACCTTCGAACTTCAGGGAACAGGATACGGTGTGGACGAGTGGTTCATTCTGCAGTCCGCTGGCAACCCCGGAGTGGCCGGTCAACTCCAGGATATTCTGGTGAATCAGAGCCCGTCCTTCCCGAAGTACAACATCGGCAACGTGGGGAGTGAAAGTCTCGCGCTTGTGTATGCTCAGGGCGAATTCGAAGCAACCATGATGGGTGTTCATACCTTGAGTGCGTCCGTGCGCGCCGCGAACTACTGGCCGACAGGTGGTGGAAGTGCCCAGGACTTCGGGACCAAGATCGGCGGCAACACGCAGTTCGAGGTGGTTCCCGAGCCGGCGACGCTGGTGCTCCTGAGCCTGGGCGGGGTTGCGCTCCTTCGACGTCGGCGATAAAGCGCGGCTGAGGCTGATTCTTTCAAGCTTGTGGGCCGATCTCCTGAGAGATCGGCCCATGTCGTTTTACGGCCCAGGAAAGGCCGAAAGTCGGCTTATGGTTGACCTCCACAGTGCTCGATGCCTCCACTTGGCAGCAACATTCCGGGGACACTGAGAAGTCCGCATGGCTCCACCAGGATGATGGGGTTGTCCTGGATCCGGGCAACGCCGGCGATGAAATGATCGGCGATACAGACGTTTTCGGGGATCGTCTGCTGGATGTCCCGGTCGGCGATGTCGTGAACATCGAGAGCCCGGTCGGCCAGGATGGCCAATTGCTTTCCGGATGCGAGGGCGATAATTCCACAGGTTTCCTCTGGGAATTCTTCCGGAACGGGTCCCGGCTGTCGACACAAATCGATCACCGGGATGGCTGTTCCACGCAGGTTGATCTGTCCGCGGTGGTGCGGGGTGGCGGTCTGGACGGGGGTGATGCGTCGAATTGAGACGATTTCGCGGATGCGAAGGATGTCCAGTCCACAGATCTGTCCCTGAACCACAAAGGCAAGATAAGAGCCTCCTGCCAGGTGTTCCGGCACTCCGAGATCGACCAATCCGTGGTTCCTGAGCATGTTTTTTCCTTCAACCAAGGTTGCGCAGTCCCGGGTGCAGGGGAAGATATCCGTCCTCTGGGCAAACAAAAAAGGCCCGGTCGATTTCCAAAGGTCTTGCAGGCCTCGAAACCAACCGTGCCTTCGACTTACAGGGCTCAATCCTGTCCGACAAGGCAGTCCACACTCGAAAGGGTGGACCATCCTTTATTCACTATCGGCTGGAATGTCAACGCAGTTCAAAGATTCCAACGAATTGTGTGTCTGTTGTTGAGCCATCACAAGCAGAGCCAAACATGTCTCTACCTGAAGTATACGATGCGATATCTTCTGCTATTCCATTTTCTGGGCCAGACTTTCGAGTTTCTGTCTCAACTCCCCGAGTTCCTTCGACTTGAAGGCCGACTTCGTCTTCTTGAGCACCTCGATCACCTCGTGCAGGGTCTTCAGGAACGAGGCGGGGCGTGGACAGCCCAGGAGGTGACAGACGCCGGCGCTGCCTTCTTCCTTGTGCAATCCTTCGATGAGGGACCGCAAGTCTCCCAGTGAGGCGACGATGTTTGCGAGGGTGAGGTCGAGGAAGAGGTCGAGGGGGACGGCGGACGTCTGGCCGGCCTCCTGGAGCATGACGTGCTCCGTGTTCTGCAGGTCCGTCTGCCAGTGCTTGAGTCGGTCCTGTACACGTCGCATGGTGAGGAAAAGATGATGTCGTCCGATGGCGCGTTGAACGTGTTCGAGGAGTTCCTCGAAATCCAAAGGCTTGACGAGGTATGCCGAGACGGGAAGGTTCAGGGAGCGGATGGCGGAATCCACGGAGGGATAGCCGGTCATCAGGATGACGGGCATGCCTTCGGCGATCATAGGCATCTTCTGTATGAGCTCCAGGTTGGGATTTCCGGGCATCTTGATGTCCGCGATCAGGAGATCATAGACGTTCTTCTCCAGCAGTTCGGCCGCGGTGCTGGCGTTGGTGGCCGTGTCGCAGAGGTATCCCTCTCGACGCAGGAGATCCGCCGTCGCGTTCAGGAAAGTTTCCTCGTCGTCCGCGACCAGAATGCGTCCTTTCGTTCCTGTTTCGTCGGCCGTCATTTCGGTTCCTCCGTTTCCTTGTCTGTTGCGGGAAGATGGATATGGAACACGGTCCCTTTGCCCATCTCCGTTTCGAAATCGAGTTTTCCTCCCATGGCCTCGGTGAGGCTGCGCGAAATGGGGAGTCCAAGTCCGAGTCCGACGCCTCCATGGTTGTGTCTGGTGGTGAAGAAAGGCTCGAAGATGCGTCCGTGCAGCTCCTCCGGGATTCCTGTCCCGTGATCGATGACGTCGATGCGGAACTCCTCGGGGGTCGTGTCCATCCTGACGGTTACCTGAGCTCCCCTCGGAGAGGCGTCGATGGCGTTCTGGATGACGTTGAACAGGACCTGGAACACCGATCCTTTGGGGAGGTTGACGCCGGCCGGTCGTTCGGGCATCTCCACCTTCAGTTCCACTTCACCCTCCCGGCCTCGGGGTTCGAGGAGGGCGACGACGTCGTTGATCGCTTCACTCAGCACGAAGCGTCTCGGCTTCTCCTGTTCGGGGGTGTAGAGGTCGTACATGTTTCGGACGATACGTGCGATGCGTTCGATCTCGTTTTCAATGCGTCGGGTGTATGCGTAATGCGGGTGGTCATGGGGCACGGCGTCCTTGATGAGGAGGAAGGCGTGCTTGATGCCGGCCAGGGGGTTATTGATCTCGTGGGCGACGCGAGCGGCCATCCGTCCGGTGGCCGCCAGCTTCTCGCTCTGTTGACGCATCCGCTCCGCTCGTGCCCGTTCCGTCACGTCGTCCTGGATCTGGACGGCCAGCTCGACGCTGCCGTCCTTGTCGAACAGCGGGAAGGTGTAGGTGTCGAAGGAGGCTTCCTTTCCGTCGGGTCCGGTGAACTTGTGGTCGATGCGGATGGGGACGCCCGTTCTGAACACCAGACGGATCGGACAATGCCAGTCCTCATTGGGGCAGGGCTCCGGAAGTCCCGCCATGATCTCGTGGCAGTGTCGTCCGATGAGTTCCTCTCGGGTCATGTGGGAGCGGGTTGCCAGACTCGCGTTGACGTCCCGGATGGCGAGGTCGCGATCCACCACAAGAAGTCCCTCGTGCATGCCGTTGAGGATGTTGTTGAGGTAATCATGTGAGCGGCGCAAGTCCCGTTCCGCCCGACGTCGCTCCGTGATGTCGATCGACACACCCAGCACCCCCGTCATCTCCCCGGTCGAATCGAGGATGGGGTAGGTCGTCAGCAGTGCCGGGAAATGCTCCCCGGATTTGCGGACCAGCTCCATTTCTTTCGTGATGGGTTTGTGTGTCCTTCTCATCTTTTCGATCACCCGGGGGAAACCGGTCACCTGTTCCGGGAGATGCAGGTTTGCCAAGGGCTGACCTATGGCTTCCTCGCGACGGTATCCGAAGATGTGTTCGGCTCCGGTGCTGAATCCCGTGATCGTGGCTTCGACGCCTTTCAGGTCCGTCGTGATGAAGGACACGGTGCTTGCCGCTTCCAGGATGTCCCGGAGCGCCCTCTCGCTGCGTCGCAGTTCCTCCTCCGCCCGGCGTCGCTCCGTCACGTCGTGCAACAGCGCCAGGTCCGCCGGTCGTCCATCCAGCTGGACAATGCTTGCCGACAGTTCCACTTTCCGTGTGCTGCCGTCACGGCACAGCAGGTCCAGTTCATAGACCGAGGGGATGCTTTCACCGGCCATGCGTCTGTGGTAGTTTCCGATGATCTCCTCGGCGGATTCCGGGGGGAGCACCTTCCGCACTTCGGCCTCCCGCAGTTCTTCCACCCGGTATCCCAGCATGCTGGCGATAGCGGGGTTCACCAATCTCAGTTTCTCGTCCTGAATCACCAACACCCCATCGGCCGCGTGTTCCACCAGGGCCGCGTATTTTGCTTCGCTTTCCCGCAGTCTCTCGTGGGCCTGTCGCTGCTCCGTGACGTCCACCAGAATGCTCTCGATGTGTGTCACCTTTTCGTCGTCGTCCCGGACGGTCCAATTGCGGTCTCGGAACCAGCGCACGTCTCCCTTCCTGGTGGTCAGTCGGTATTCATGCGACCACCGGTGTCGCCCCTGATCGAGATACTCCGCGACTTCCTTCCCCAGTCGCTCCGCATCTTCCGGATAGATGATCTGTGTCCATGAGCATGTCCCGGACAGGAGTTCCTGTGGTGTGTATCCCAGCAGGACTTCGATGTTCTCCGAGACGTACACGACCGGCTGCGCATCCGGTTGTACGCGTCGCACGAGCACCAGGGCCGGGCTCCGGTTCACCAGGTTCTTCAGCTCCTTCAGATCCTCCTCCACCTGAACGCGCTGCGTGCTGTCCAGTCCCGAGCCGAGCGTCCCGCTGATGCGTCCTTCCGCGTCCCGGAGCACCGTGTTGTGCCACGAGATGATCCGTCTGCTTCCGTCCCGTGTGATGATGGCGTTCTCGTGATACTCCGCCGCCTTGATTTTTCCGTCCATCAGCGCCTGGAACACCTGTCTCACGTTATCTCGTGTTTCTTCGGGAAGGAAGGTTCCAAACCAGTCCTTTCCCAGAATGTCTTTCTTCTCATAACCCAGGACTTCACATCCTTTCCGGTTGATCAGCGTGACCTTGCCTTCGGCGTTCAGGGCCAGGATCATGACTCCCGCCACGTCCAGATACTTGTGGGCACGGTCCCGTTCCTCCCTGAGCACCTGCAGGACCTGTTTCCGCTGCGTGACGTTCCGCGAGATCCCGAACAACCCGGTGATGTTTCCCTCCCGATCCCGCAGTGGTCCCTTGATGATGTGCAGGTCGCGTGGCTTGCCCACGTTCGTCAGTCTCACGTCCTGATGCACCGTCTCCCCCGCCAGTGCACGGGTGTCTCCCTCCTCCAGTCTGCTTCCCTCTTCCTCGCCATAGATCTCGCGCGGCGTCTTCCCCAGCATATCCTCACGTCTGAGCCCGGCGCCTCTCAGTGCCGCCGCATTCGCGTCCACAACCTTCAACTGGCGGTCCTTGATGAAGATGGCGTCCTCTGCCCCGTCGAAGACCGCCCGGAATTTCTCGTCGCTGGCATGCAGAGCTTCCGCCGTCCTTGCTCGCTTTCGACACAGGGCCACCGTGACTCCGGTCACCAGGATGAACATGCCCGCCTGCAGGTAAGCGTCTCCCCACGCGAACCTGTCGTGCAGCACCAGGGCGTCGAACACACTGGCGGTTCCCACCACCGCTGCGACCATCCAGAGACGGTGACTCCACCATACGCCGGCCATGATGATCGGTACATAGAACAGGTGGGTGACCGCGGGCCACTGTTCCGGCACCCCCTCGATGTTTTCCGTCAGGAAGTATATTCCGACCGTCGAGACCAGAAGCAGACCCAGCTTGAATGTCTCTTTCCGACTCGGGAGTCGTCCCCGTTCGTCACCCCTTGCGGCCACAGATGTCCCCTTAGAGCCTACCGGTCTTCTTCCAGCTCAAAGATCACGATCAGAAGTCCCGTCACGTCCCCGTTCACGTCGCAGATGACGTGCATGGTCGCCTGGGCGGAGAATTGCTCACCAGTCCGTCGAACCATTTTCAATCGTCGTGTCGCCGGTTTCTTCGTCGTTCGGACCGTCTCGATCAGCTCCGGAAATCCCGTAAGCCCTTCCTCCGTGTACAGGATTCCCAGGGGCTCTCCGACGGCCTCTTCCGGTGTGTATCCGAACAGGTTCTGTGCCCCCTGGCTGAACTCCAGGATGCTGCTGTCCAGACCGTCGAGGTCCGCCCGGATGAACGCCACCGTCGTGGCCGCGTCGAAGATCCCGCGGATGTGACTCTCGCTCTGGCGGAGGGCTTCCTCCGCCCATTTTCGTTTCGTGATGTCACGTCCTACCGACTGTCCCTCCACCATGTTGCCTTCGGAATCGAGCAGGAGACGGTTCGTCCATTCCTGCCAGCGGATTTCTCCCGACGGTGTGATGACCCGGTGCTCGATAGTCGTCACGGGGTTATGGGGTCCCAGTGAGGCGTAGTATTCTTCGACCCGTTTGTAGTCCTCCTGCGGGATCAGCGGCATGAACGTCGTCCCGACCAGTTCCTCCTTGGTCATCCCCAGGTACCGGCACAGGGCCTCGTTGACGAAGGTGATTTTCAGGTCCGGGTCCCATCGTGCAATGAAATCCTGCTGGTCCTCCACGACCGCCCGGTACCGTGCCTCGCTTGCTCGAAGTGCCCGTTCCGCACTTTTTCGTTCTGAGATGTCCCGCGACACGCCGAACAATCGGACGATTTGTCCCTCGACGTTGCGGATGGGCACCAGGAGGATGTCGACCTCGAACGTTTTTCCATGATATGTGAACGTCCTGTCCTCCTGCACGATTTCTCCGGCCATGGCCCGTGTGTTCGCCCGACGCACCATCGCCATCGCATCCGATTCGAAAATGTCTTCGTCCGTTTTTCCGATGACCTGCTCCAGGGTCAGGTCCAGTCTTTCCAACCAGGCCCGATTGACCTCCCGGTATCGGAAGTTCCGGTCCTTGATGAAGATCGCGTCCGACGTCGCGTCGAAGATCGCCTGGCTCTGCTGTTGGCTTTCCCGCAATGCCCGCTCCATCGCCCGGCTTTCCGTGACGTCGCGGATCACCACCAGGTCGACCAGTTCTCCCCGCCAGGTTGTCTTCGAGCTGGTCAGTTCGAGCAAGCGGTGTCGACCGTCCTTGTGTATTCCCGTCACCTCATACTGTTTCGGGACCTCCTCGCCTCTCAGTCGTGCCGCCAGTCTTTCCGCCAGGAGCTTGTGTTCGTCGGGGTGTGCAAGCTGACGGAAGTTCATGGTGAGCAGTTCCTCCACGGTGTATCCCGACATCTCGGCGGCCTGTCGGTTCACGTAGAGATAGTCGCCCTGTTCGTTGAGGATCGCCAGTCCGTCACTGGCGTTTTGTGCCAGCTCCCGGAAGTTCGTTTCGCTTTCCTTCAGGGCCTGCTCGGCACGCTTGCGTACCGTGATATCCCGCGAGATTCCAAACAGCGCCACCACCCGACCTTCCGTGTCGCGGATCGGAACCTCCACCACGTTGACCTCATACCTCCTGTCTCTGTACTGGAACGTCCTGTCTTCGCGGATGACCTCCCCGTTCAACACCCGCTCGTCGGCCCGCTGGACGCGACTGGCATGCTCTTCGTTGAAAAGTTCCTGTGCCCGCTTCCCCACGATTTCCCCGCGGGGCAGTCCCATCCGACGCTCCATCGCTGGGTTAACGTCGATGTACCGGAACGACGTGTCTTTCAGGAACGTCACGTCTTCGGCCGTGTCCAGCATCGCACGCATGCGTGCCTCGCTCTCACGCAGAGCCTCTTCCGCCTGTCTGCGTCGCGACAGTTCCTTCTCCGATTCATTCCATCGTCGCAGGGAAAAAACGGCCAGGGCGACCGACAGCAGTGTGAGAATGAGGAAGATGTCCTGGGTTTCCAGGGGAACACGCTGGAGTGCCCACGTGGCCAGATCGTCGAAGAAATCAGACCATCCCTCCAGGATGGCGACGAGAAGCACCAGAACCGAAATCAGGAGAATTTCGAGGACGATCCTTCTGCGGAATCCGTCGGTTGGTGGCTTCGTTCCGGTCAAGGGCTTACCTCCCGAAGCAGGTCCGCAAGCCGCTCCCCCTGGATTCGACTCCGATGACACCCTCCGGAACCCCCGCACCATCGGTCGTCAGACACGTTTACTTTACCATCCCGACTCACTTCGAAGCAACAACTTTTCTATGAAACCGCTGGGTCTTTGTTTCACCACGGATGTTTCTGCCCTGTATGTGTGGGCTGATTGCGTGCTCGTACTGCAGAAAACCGACGGTGCGTGTACCGTTCCGCCACACTGGCCTGAAAGGACTTGTGCCGGCCGGTGGACCGGATATGCTGCTGTCATCATTGTTGCCTGTTATCAGGAGAGGCGCATGACCGGAATGGACCAGAGAAGAGCAGTCCAGACTCATGAACGACGCATGCGATGGTGGCACGATGCCCGCTTCGGGATGTTCATCCACTATGGACTCTATTCCCAGTTGGCACATGGGGAATGGGCGATGTACTGGGACCGCATCCCGCGATCAAAATATGAAAGGTTTACGAGAGTATTTAGCCCGTCTCCCGGAGCGGTTCGTCAGTGGGCTGCCCTGGCCGGAAAAGCCGGCATGAAGTACATGGTCCTCACCGCCAAGCATCACGACGGCTTCTGTCTCTGGGATTCCAGGGTCACCCCCTACAACGCTGCTCGGTCCGGGGCCCGGCGTGACCTGGTGGCCGAATACGTTGAGGCCTGTCGAAAACAGGGGCTCAGGGTCGGTCTCTATTACTCCCTCCTGGACTGGCACCATCCCGATTGCGCCCGTGCCGCCAAGAGCGCCTCGGCCCGAAGACGCTTCGTAGACTACACCCACGCCCTCGTGCGGGAGTTGATGTCCAACTATGGCCGCATCGACGTCCTCTGGTACGACGGGGAGTGGCCCCTGGACACCGCAGAGCAGTGGAGAAGCCGGGAACTCAACGCCATGGTCCGTTCACTGCAGCCGGACATCCTCATCAACAACCGCTCCCGTCTGGACGAGGACTTCGGCACGCCCGAGCAGTCCATCAGCGCGGCGGTCCCGGGACGCGCCTGGGAGGCCTGCATGACGTTCACCAGTCAGAACGTCTCCCCCGGCGTCTGGGGCTGGCGTCCCGATCCCCCCGAGGACTGGGTCTCCACCCGGAACATCCTCGACATGCTCCGCAAGGCCGCGTCCGGCGGCGGCAATCTCCTGATGAACATCGGTCCCAGGGGCGACGGCTCCGTCCCGGACATCGCCCGGAAGCGTCTCCTCGAAATCGGTCGCTGGCTGCGCGGGAACGAGGAAGCCGTCTACGGACAGGTGGACCGCGTGACCGGCGAGCACTTCCCCCCGTGGATGGTCCAGGGCAAGTGGACCCTCAAGGGGAAC
The DNA here is from genome assembly GCA_964629945.1 of uncultured Planctomycetota bacterium. GTDB lineage: Bacteria > Planctomycetota > DG-23 > DATKVD01 > CAZVTD01 > CAZVTD01. The sequence continues at coordinate 10,982 of CAZVTD010000031.1, forward strand.
GTCGGCTACTTCTGGTATCGTCAGTGGGTCGGGACGGAACTCGTCATCGCGGAGATGAAGACGAAGGTCCGACGCATCACTTACCTGAAGACCGGAAAGCCCGTCCGCTTCACCCGGAAGGGCGATACCATCGTGCTCAGGAATCTTCCGCCCAGAAACCCCGACCGCATCGCCGGGACCACCGTTTTCAGGATCGAATTTGCGGGTGTTCCAAGACACCGCCCCAACCCGGGGCATGTCCTTGATTGACGAAAGGAAAACGAAGTGACGCGCACCGAATCGGAAGCCGTTCGACGTGACCGTGATCGTCGTATGCAGTGGTGGCACGATGCCCGTTTCGGGATGTTCATTCACTACGGACTCTACTCCCTCCTGGGACGGGGCGAGTGGGTCATGTACTGTGCGCGCATCCCCGTGGACGAATACGAGACCCTGACCCGTCGCTTCAAGCCCGAACCCGGCTCGCCGGGACGCTGGGCGGCGCTGGCCCGAAAGGCCGGCATGAAATACGTGGTCCTCACCGCCAAGCACCACGACGGCTTCTGTCTCTGGGACACCCGCCAGACCGACTACAACGCGGTCAAACGGGGTCCCGGGCGGGACCTCATCGCCGAATACGTCCAGGCCTGTCGGAAGGAAGGGCTCCGCGTCGGCATCTACTATTCCCTCCTCGATTGGCATCACCCCGACGGCGTCCGGTGTCTTCGAAGCGAACCCGCACGCAAACGTTTCGTCCGGTTCACCCAGGGCTGCGTCCGCGAACTCATGTCCCATTACGGGACCATCGACGTCCTCTGGTATGACATGCCCTATCCCCTCAAGACCGCCCGGGCGTGGGAGTCGCACAAGCTCAACGCCATGGTCCGTTCGCTTCAGCCGGACATTATCATCAACAACCGCTCCCGTCTGGACGAGGACTTCGGCACGCCCGAGCAGCGCATCACTCCGGAAAAAGCCGGCCGCGCCTGGGAATCCTGCATGACCTTCACCGGGGCCTGGGGTTGGCGTCCCGATCCCCCCGAAGACTGGGCCGGCACCCGCGACATCCTGGACATGCTCCGCAAAGTGACCGCCGGGGGCGGAAACCTCCTGTTCAACATCGGTCCCAAACCCGACGGTTCCGTGCCCGACATCGCCGAGGAACGGCTCCTCCAGGTCGGACGCTGGCTGCGCGGGAACGAGGAAGCCGTCTACGGCAGGGTCGATCGTGTCGAGCACAACCTGCCCAACTGGCTCACCACCGGCTTCTGGACCCTCAAGGGGAACGTCGGCTACTTCTGGTGTTCGCACGCCTGGCCCGGACGCGAACTCGTCATGGTGGATCTCAAGCGGAAGGTCCGACGCGTCACCCTCCTCAAAACCGGAAAGTCCGTCCGCTTCACCCAGACCCCCACGCGGCTCATCCTCAAAGGGCTTCCCTCGCGGAATCCCGACCGCATCGCCGGGATCACCGTCTTCAAGGTCGAGTTCGCCGAGGCTCCGGCGGTGATCGACCGTCCCGGCTACGTGATTTCCTGATCGGGTCGGTCCGATGGGGCAGGGGAGGGGATGTTTCGCGGGAGCGCGCCCACGAAGCGCGCACAGCCTGAGTCCCTTTTCCATTTTCTCCGGGGCCGGCTTGTGTTATGCTGTACCAGTTCACGCTAGACCCTGTGGCCGCACCCTCATACGAAGAGCTTGACGATGTCCGAACCTGAAATCCTCTCCGTCAGCCAGTTGAACGCCCGCGTCCGTGCGAGCCTGGAGTCGGGCTTTGCCGGTCTCTGGGTCGCCGGCGAGATTTCCAATCTTAAAATCGCCGCCTCCGGACACGTCTACCTCACCCTCAAGGACTCCACCGCCGAGGTCTCCGCGGTCATGTGGCGGCCCGTCGCCGAACGACTCCGTTTCGAACTGGTCGATGGTCTGGACGTCCTCGTCTTCATCGACGTGACCCTCTACGAGGCCCGCGGACGTTACCAGGTCGTCATCCGTCGGATCGAACCCCGTGGCGTCGGCGCGCTCCAGCTCGCCTTCAAGCAGCTTGTCGAGAAGCTCGGCAAGGAAGGGCTCTTCGACCCGTCCCGCAAGCGTCCGCTTCCACGGTTTCCCTCCCACGTCGGCATCGTCACCAGTCCCACCGGCGCCGCCATTCGCGACATCCTGCGTCAACTCAACCGTCGCTGGCCCATGCTGCGGATCACGCTGTTCCCCGTGCGCGTGCAAGGGGAGGGGGCTGCCCGCGAAATCGCCTCCGCCATCGACGACATGAACCGTCTCGGCGGTTTCGATGTCCTCATCGTCGGTCGGGGAGGCGGCAGCCTGGAAGACCTGTGGGCCTTCAACGAGGAAATCGTCGCGCGGGCCATCGTGACCAGTGAAATTCCCATCGTCAGTGCCGTCGGTCACGAGGTGGACGTGACCATTTCCGACATGGTGGCCGACGTGCGGGCGCTCACCCCCACCGCCGCCGGTGAGATCGTCGTCCCCGACGTGGCCCAGGTCCGCCAGGACCTCAACGCCCTGGCACGACGGTTTCTCGGGGCGCTTGACGCCCGGGCCCGACTGGCACGGGCCGACCTGCGTGCCCTTGGGGAGCGTCTCGGTCCCCAGCGCCTCGCCGCACGGCTTCAGCAGTTCACCCAGCGCACCGATGACCTCTTCTCTTCCCTGGTCTCCCGCGTTCTCCAGCGGCTGCGCGAGAAACGCCTCAAGCTGGACGCCGGGGCAGGGCGCCTCGAATCTCTCAGTCCACTGGCGGTGCTCCGTCGCGGCTACTCCATCACCACGCGCACCGATTCCGAGCAGTTGCTGACCGATGCACAGACCCTCAAACCCGGCGACCGGGTCCGAACACGCCTGGCTGCCGGAGAGTTCGAAAGCATCGTGGATCAGACCCGGTGAGTCCGGGATGACGGGAGGATAAAATGGCCAGGAAGAATGCCGAACCGAGTTTCGAGGATGCCGTCGGACGTCTTGAGCAGTTGGCCGACGAACTCGAATCGGGCGACCTCAAACTCGAGGACGCCATCCGAAAATACGAAGAGGGCGTCAAGCTCTATGCCCGCTGCCAGGACATCCTGTCCAAGGCCGAGAAGAAGGTCCAGATGCTGGTCCGTGACGCCGAAGGGACCCTCAAGGCTGTTCCCTTCGAGCCCGAAGAGACCGACCCGACGGAAGGGTCGAAAGGGACTGCTGATACCGACAATGTGTCCGAAGCATCGGACGCCAGACCTCGAAGAGGCGGCTCCCGCAGGGACACGAACCTCTTCTGAGCCGCACGGGGTCGTGACCCCGGTTGACGACCGGGTTTTCTCCGGGTAAACTACCTGTTTCGGTTGCACGAAAGGAATATCCCTTGGCACCCGTGGACCTGCAATCGCGGTTGAAGGAACTGACCACCCTGACGGACCGCGCCCTCGACGAACTCTTGCCCCCGGCGGAGACCGGTCCCGGAAGACTCAGCGAAGCCATGCGTTACTCCGTCTTCGCGGGGGGCAAGCGGCTTCGACCGGCCCTGGTCCTCCTCTGGACCGAACTGGCCGGCGCTCCCATCCAGGCCGGGCTGCCCGCCGCCTGTGCCGTCGAACTTGTCCACACCTATTCCCTCATCCACGACGACCTCCCGGCCATGGACAACGACGATTTCCGTCGCGGAGTGCCCACCAGTCACAAGAAGTTCGGTGAGGCCATGGCCATCCTTGCCGGGGACGCCCTGCTGACCCTGGCGTTCGAGGTCCTCGTCCGGGACGGACTTCGCAATTCCTGCGGGGCGCGTCTGGTGGAAGAACTGGCCCTGGCGTCCGGGGCCCGGGGCATGGTGGCCGGTCAGGTGGCCGATATCGACGGCGAAAAACAACCTCCCCAACGGAACCTGGTCGAGTTCATTCATCGTCATAAGACCGCGGCGCTCATCGCCGGCTCGTGTCGTATGGGGGTCATTTCCGCCAAAGCCGGCTCCCGTGTGCTGGATATGGCCAGTGACTATGGCACAAAACTGGGCGTCCTGTTCCAGATGACCGACGACCTCCTGGACCAGGTCGGCACCGCCGAGGAACTCGGCAAGACCCCCGGAAAGGACGCCGAGCAGGGCAAGCAGACCTGGCCTGCCGTCGTCGGACTGGACAAGACCCGAGAGGAAGCCCGCACCCTGGCCGACGAGACGCAAAACATCCTGGCGGACGTCGCCGGTGAGCCCGCACGGCTCCTGCGCGACCTGGCCGCCTTTGTCTTGACCCGAGAGAAGTGACCATGACCCAGCCGTCTTCCATCCTCGACACCATCAACGGACCGGCCGACCTCAAGCCGCTCCAGCCCGCCGAGTTGCGCATCCTTGCCGGGGAGATTCGCGAACGCATCCGGAACGTCGTCAACCGCACCGGCGGACATCTTGCCAGCAACCTCGGCGTCGTCGAACTCACCCTCGCCCTGCACTACATCTATGACTTCACCTGGGACCGGCTCGTCTGGGACGGCGGACACCAGGCCTACGCCCACAAGATCATCACCGGACGCAACAAAACCTTCGACACGCTGCGCACCGCCGGCGGCGTCAGCGGCTTCCCAACACCCCAGGAAAGTCCCTGTGATCCCTTCATCGTCGGTCACGCCGGGACCGCCATCTCCACCGCACTCGGACTCCTCTGCGCCAACGACACCGCACCCAGGCCCGCGTCCGACGCCCCGGTCCGTCCTCCAAGGCGGGTCGTCGCCGTCGTCGGAGATGCTTCCATCGCCTCGGGTATGTCGTTCGAGGCCCTCAACCACGCCGGCTCGCTCGGAAAACGCCTCCTCGTCGTCCTGAACGACAACCGCATGGCCATCTCCGGGACCGTCGGCGCGCTCTCCAAATACCTCAACCGCATCCGCGTCGCCACACTGTACAACGAGGTCAAGCGCGAGGTTCGCGATTTCCTCGATGCCATCCCTGTTGTCGGTCGATCCATGGAACGGATCGTCGAGCACGTCAAAGACGGCGTCCGGAAATCCCTCGTCCCGGGTGGCATCTTCGAGGAAATGGGTTTCCGATATTTCGGACCCACCGACGGGCACGACGTCAGGGCCCTCATCGACGTCCTGCACGAGATCGAACGCCTCGACATCAACGGACCCGTCCTGCTCCACGTCATCACCGAAAAAGGCCGCGGCTGCGAGAAGGCCCACGCCGATCCCCGCAAGTTCCACGGCGTCAGCCCAGGGCAGGATGCTCCGCCCCAGTCCTGTCCCGAGCAGATCGAGGACAAAACCGTCCTCAACGGCAAGATCGAGACCAACGTTCCGCCGCTTCGGCTGCACACCTACACCGACGTCTTCGCCGACGAACTCCTGCGCATCGCGGAAGAAAATCCCCGTGTTTGCGCCATCACTGCCGCCATGCCCGATGGAACCGGACTGGCCCGCTTCGCCGATCAGTTCCCCGACCGCTTTTTCGATGTCGGCATCTGCGAGCAGCATGCCCTCGGATTGGCCTCCGGGCTGGCCGTCGGCGGAGCACGTCCCGTCGCCGCCATCTATTCCACCTTCCTCCAGCGGGCCTACGACCAGGTCTTTCAGGAAATCTCCCTCCAGAACGCCCCCGTTGTGCTCGCCCTCGACCGGGCCGGACTGGTCGGCTCCGACGGTCCCACCCATCACGGAACTTTCGATATCGCCTGTCTCCGGACCCTGCCCCGCATCGTCCTCATGGCACCGGCCGATGCCGAAGAACTGCGCATGATGCTTCGCTTCGCCCTCACCCTCCAGGTGCCCGTCGCCCTGCGTTATCCCCGGACCAAGCTCCCCGCGGCCCAACTTCCCGCGCCCGAACCCATCCAGCTTGGCCGTGCCAGCCTCCTGACTCCCGGAACCGACGCCGCCCTCATCGCTTATGGCTCCATGGTCGCCCCGGCTTTCGAAGCCGCCGGTCTGCTGGCCAACGAGGGCCGGTCCGTCGCCGTCCTCAACGCACGCTTTGCCCGACCCCTCGACGAAGACCTCTTCCGAAAAACCCTTTCCGCCGTCCCCGTCGCACTCACCGTCGAAGAGGGTTCCGTCCAGGGAGGATTTGGCGAAGCGGTCCTCAGGTTCTGCAGCGAAGCCGGACTCCCTGCAAAGGTCCATGTCGCGGGCGTTCCCGACCGCTACGTCTCTCACGGCGGGCGTGACCCGCTCCTGGCCGAACTCGGTCTCGACGCACAGGGACTTGCACACAGGCTTCGTGCTCTGCTATAATGACGTGCATCGTGCTCCGGAGGTCGGCAAAATGGACACTATCCTGCTTGTCGTGAATCGACGCAAACCCGAAGCCCTCCGTGCGGTCAGGGCTTTCGAAGATTCCTTCTCGAACCGCTACAATCTCCTCGAAGTCGACGCCGAGAACGCCCGCGAACTGCCCACCGAAAACGCCCGGCTCGCCATCGTCTTCGGGGGCGACGGTTCCGTCCTCGCCGCGGCAAGGCTCCTGGGCGGACGTCCCATCCCCTTGGTCGGTGTCAACCTCGGAAAGCTCGGCTTCCTCGCCGAACTCGACGAGGACGAGCTCAACGCGCAGCTGGATGATCTTCTTTCCGGACGCGGACAGGTGGTTGAGCGCCTCATGCTTCAGGCCCAGGTCCGAACCGGGTCCGAACTCGGCCCGCCTCACCTGGCGCTCAATGACGTCGTCCTCACCGGACAGGCGCGTCCCCGCATGATGACCGTCACCCTCGTCGTCAACGGCGAGCGCACCATCACCTACGACGGTGACGGCATCATCGTCTGCACCCCGCTCGGTTCGACCGCCTATTCGCTCTCGGCCGGGGGACCCATCGTATCCCCCGACCTGGACGTCCTCATCGTCACCCCCGTCTGTCCCCACAGTCTTGCCAATCGCTCCCTCGTCCTCTCCTCCGATTCCGTGCTCGAACTCCTGCCCGTGCATCCCGAAAGCGGCACGGCCATCACCTTCGACGGCCAGGAGCTCGTCGCCCTCGGCGTCGGGCAGCACGTCGTCATCAAGGCCGCCCCCCACCGACTTCACCTGGTCGAAACCGGGACCCGGACCTTCTTCACCACGCTCAGAACCAAGATGAACTGGCACGCCCCCCAGCGGGGCGGAAACGACTGATTGACCGACTTGCTTCTCTAACAGGATTGGATTTGCCCATGCCGTTTGTTAAAGTCAACTCCGACCGCTGCAAGCGCTGGCAGCTCTGTGTTGCCGTGTGTCCACGTCACCTGCTGGCCGTTGCCAACCTCCTCAACGAGATCGGCATCCAGCCCGTCGAAGTCGTCGGCGACCCCGCCGAATGCGTCGGCTGCATGTCCTGCGTCCTCATGTGTCCCGACGCCGCCATCGAAATCTCCGAAGCCGTCCCCGAACCTGAGACCACCAAATCCTGAGTTCTCCTTATTCCTGACGCATGCCCCGCTTCTCCGCGGCGGTTGTCTTGGCCGAGGTTCTGCTTTCCCCAATTCGACTTGACCCGGCCCGGTCCGTTCTTATAATTGCCCGAAAGGGAGGAATCCGTGTCCCAGCTTCAGCTTATGACCGGCAACGAAGCCATCGCCGAAGCCGCCATCCAGGCCGGCTGTCGCCATTATTACGGCTATCCCATCACCCCCCAGAACGAACTGATCGCCTACATGTCCCGTCGGCTTCCCCAGGTGGGGGGAACCTTCATCCAGGCCGAAAGCGAGCTGGCCGCTGTCTTCATGGTCTACGGTTCCGCCGCTTCCGGCGCACGCGCCATGACCTCCTCCTCCTCGCCCGGAATCTCCCTCAAGCAGGAGGGCATCAGCTACCTCGCCGCCTCCGAGCTTCCCTCACTCATCGTCAATGTCCAGCGGGGCGGCCCCGGTCTCGGCGACATCGGTCCCGCCCAGGGCGATTACTGGCAGGCCACCCGGGGCGGCGGCCACGGGGACTACCGGACCCTCGTCCTGGCCCCCGCGTCCGTGCAGGAAAGCGCCGATCTCGTCGCCGAGGGCTTCGACCTGGCCGACCTCTACCGCATCCCCGTGCTCCTGCTCACCGATGCCCAGCTTGGGCAGATGATGGAGCCCCTGACCTTCCGAGAGCCCCCCAGGCGAAAGCTTCCCCCGAAAGATTGGGCCCTCACCGGTGCCAAAAACCGTCCCCGGCGCATCGTCCGGTCCCTCTTCATGGAAAAAGGCGTCCTTGAAGCCCACAACGAGGCGCTCCGCAGAAAGTATCGCACCATAGAACGCAAGGAAACCCGCCACGAAGAGGTCCTCTGCCGCGACGCCGAGGTCATCCTGGTCGCCTACGGCTCACCCAGCCGCGTCTGTCGCGAGGCCATTCACCGCCTGCGTGACGAAGGCAAACGTGTCGGACTCTTCCGCCCCATCACCCTCTGGCCGTTCCCCACGCGTCGGCTCCGTGCACTCTCCGAAAAGGTCAAATCCATCCTCGTCGTCGAGATGAGTCTTGGACAGATGGTCGAGGATGTGCGACTTGCCGTCGAGGGAAGATGTCCCGTGGAACTCATGGCCCGGGCCGGCGGCTGGCTGCCCACCGCCAAGCAGATCGTCCCGAGGGTCAAAGCCATCTTGAGGAAATCGTGACCACCAGCAGCTCGAAACCATCACGTCAGTACCGTCGACCGAAGGCCCTCTTCGACACGCGGACTCATTACTGTGCCGGCTGCGGTCACGGCATCGTCCACCGGCTTCTGGCCGAGATCATTGATGCCCAGGATCTCCGCTCCAACATCATCGGCATGGCGCCCGTCGGCTGTGCGGTCCTGGCCTACTTCTACCTCGACATCGACATGCTCGAAGCCGCACACGGACGAACACCCGCCGCCGCCACCGGAATCAAGCGCGTGCATCCCGACAAGATCGTTTTCTCCTACCAGGGCGACGGCGACCTCGCCGCCATCGGAACCGCCGAAATCGTTCACGCCGCCAACCGCGGCGAAAAAATCTCCGTCATCTTCATCAACAACGCCGTTTACGGCATGACGCAGGGACAGATGGCCCCCACCACGCTCATCGGACAGAAAACCCTCACCTCGCCCTACGGACGCAAGGCCGAGGTGGAAGGACACCCCATCCGTGTCTGCGAACTCCTCGCCACCCTCCCCGGCGCCGTCTATCTCGAACGCGTCGCTGTCTCCTCGCCCGCAGGCGTCCGAAAGACAAAGCGTGCCATCGAGCATGCCTTCGAAACGCAGCGTCTCAACAAGGGCTTCTCGCTCGTCGAAATCCTCTCCCCATGTCCCACGTACTGGCGCATGGATCCCCCAACCGCCATGAAACACCTCGACGAGGAGATGATGAAAACGTTCCCCCTCGGGGTCTATCGCGACTGGAAGTGAACAGAATCCTCGTCCGCCCGGCGGACGGGTAACGGAAAGTGGTTGGCGGAGAATCATGATCCATCGCATCATCCTTGCAGGTTCCGGCGGACAGGGCATCCTCACCGTCGGAAAGCTCCTGGCCGCGTGCGGCATGGCCGAGGGACTGCACGTCACGTTCTATCCCTCCTATGGTGCCGAAGTCCGGGGCGGAACCGCGAACTGTCACGTCATCCTCTCCGACCGCGAGATCTA
>CAZVTD010000032.1:0-20241 GCA_964629945.1 uncultured Planctomycetota bacterium
AAGGGCAGGGGGTCGGGTGGTTCGGCCCGGAATCCAACGAATTTTTCGACCTGAAATAGCCCGGCGGGGTGGAATTTCGCCTGTTTCAGACCCCGAATAGGCCCCCAACCGGACCGTTCACAACCGGAATTCCACCCCCTTAAGCCCGACCACTTTACACTTGACACCGAACCCCAAATTTGCTAAAAGAACGATCTTGCAAGGGCTTACGACATCCGGAAGTGGTTGTCAGGCGTTGAGGAGCCGATGGGCAAGCCTACGGGCATAATCTTGGCAGCGGGCAAGGGTGTTCGGATGAAATCCGAACTCCCCAAGGTGCTGCATGAGGTTGTGGGGCTGCCCATGCTGTTCTTTGTCATCGAGGTCATGCGTGAAGCCGATGTCAACGACCTGTTCGTCGTGGTCGGCAACCGCAAGGAGATGGTGAGAGCGCGCTTCGCCGATGCCGGGGTGACGTTCGTGGATCAGGATCAGCAGTTGGGAACCGGACACGCCGTCATGACGGCACGTCAGGCGTTCGACGGTCGCACCGGAAGCGTCGTGGTCATCAACGGCGACAACCCGCTCCTCCAGGCGCGGACCATCCGGGCGGCACTGGAGATGCGCGAGAAACTGGATGTTTCCTGTGTCGTGGTGACGGCCGAGGTGGAGCAGCCCCGCGGATACGGGCGCATCGTCCGCAACGCCGCCGGTGAGGTCATCCGGATCGTCGAGGAGCGTGACGCCAGCGATCAGGAGAAACAGATCCGCGAGGTCAACTCCGGGAATTACGTTTTCAATGCTGCGGACCTGGCCGGGTGTATCGACCGTTTGAGAACCGACAACGATCAGGGCGAATATTATCTCACCGACGTGGTGAAGCTGCTGAACGAAGAGGGCAAGGTCGTCCGCTCGCTGATTGCCGACGATCCGACCGAGGTGCTGGGGATCAACAGTCGTCGTCAGCTTGCCGATGCCGCTTCGGTGCTGCGACGTCGGATCAACGACCGCTGGATGACGGAAGGGGTGACGCTGGTCAGTCCGGAGACGGCGTTCATCGACCCGCGGGCCAGCATCGGTTCCGACACGGTGATCGAGCCGTTCGTGGTCATCACCGGAAAGGTGGAGATCGGGAAGGGCTGTCGGATCGGTCCGTTCGTCAACCTTGAAGGGCCCATGCAGGTGGCTGACGGAGCCGTGGTCCGGACGACGAGGACTGAACATGAATGACCACACGATCCAGTTGCTGTCCGGCACGGCGACTCCCGATCTGGGACGGGCCATTGCGGCTTACGTTGGTGTGGACCTGGCGGAGATCCAGATCGGCCACTTTGCGGATGGCGAGACGATGGTCCGGGTCAACAGTGACGGTCGCGGGGCCGACGTTTTCGTGATCCAGTCGACGTGTCCGCCCGTCAACGACAACCTGACGCAACTGCTGATCATCATGGACTGTCTCCGGCGGGCTTCGGCGAAGCGGATCACGGCGGTCATTCCATATTTCGGGTATGCGCGGCAGGATCGCAAGGACGTTGGACGCGTTCCGATCACCGCGAAGCTGGTGGCGAACCTGATCACCGTTGCAGGCGCGGACCGTGTGCTTACGGTGGACCTGCACGCGGCGCAGCTGCAGGGCTTTTTTGATATTCCGGTCGATCATCTGTTCGCCTCGCCCGTGCTGAGCGACCATTTCATTCGACGCGGGATCAGGGACCTGGTGGTGGTCAGTCCGGACGTCGGGGGAATCAAGATGGCCCGGGCGTATGGGAAGATGCTGAAAGCCCCGCTGGCCATCGTGGACAAGAGACGGCTGAACAGCTCCGAGGTGGAGACCGGATACGTGATCGGTGAGGTCGAAGGGAAGAACGTCCTCATCGTGGATGACATGATCTCGACGGCAGGGACCATCAGCGAAGCGGCCAAGGTGCTGAAGGATCGAGGGGCGGAGGATATTTACGTCTGTGCGACGCACCCGGTGCTGTGCGGTCCCGCGAAGGAACGACTGCAGGCCGCCCCGATCAGGGAAGTGGTGGTCACGGACACGATACCTCTGAGCAATGAATGGAAGACGGGTAACGTGACGGTGCTGTCGGTGGCTGAACTTCTTGGGGAAGCCATCAAGCGCATACACAGCAACCAGTCGGTCAGCAGTCTGTTCGGCAGCGGATCGACGGTGTGTCAGAAGAAGTAAGCACACACGGACGTGTGTTCTCGAACTTGGAGAGCGTGATAAGATGGAAGCACAGATCATACAGGCGCAGGAGCGGAAGACGACGGGCTCGGTGTCGGCCAGGAAGATGCGACGCGAGGGACAGGTTCCCGCGGTGCTCTATGGGCATGGCGAGGCCGGCGTGATGCTGAGCGTAAACCTTCATGACCTCGGCGTCATTCTGCATCATGGGGTCCGTATTCTCGACCTCGACATGGCCGGAGGCCGGCAGAAGGTGATGATCAAGGAAGTCCAGTATGACCCGATGGGCGACCAGCCGGTGCACGTGGACTTCACCCGCGTGGTCGTCGGCGAGAAGGTGACACTCGATGTCCCGGTCATCCTGGTCGGAACGGCGCCCGGGGTGACCGCCGGTGGGATTCTGGATCACCCGGTTTCGGATCTCGAAATCGAGTGCGATCCGACCGCCGTGCCGGAATCCATCCGTGTGTCGGTCAAGACCCTGGAAATCGGTGGCATGATCACCGTCGGCGACCTCGCCCTTCCCGAGGGGGTCAAGGTTCTCACCGATCCCGGACAGATCGTCGCGACGGTCCATCCGCCCAAGGCGGTTGAGGCCGAAGTGCCTGTCGAAGGGACGGAGCCGATGGAGCCTGAAGTCATCGGGGCCAAGGAACGAGAGGAAGCCGCCAAGAAGGCTGAGGAAGAGCAGGAGTAGTTCTTTTCCGACGCCCTGGTGGACCGCAGGTCGATATGAAGACCGTGATCGGCATCGGAAATCGTGGGAAGGAATATCTGGGCACACGGCACAATGTCGGCTTCGAAGTCGTGGACCAGATCGCCAGGCGGCACGGGACGGAGATCACGCGGAAGCGGTTCCTGTCCCTGACGGCGAATGTCGAACTGGCCGGCGAGCCCGTGCTGCTGGTGAAGCCCCAGACCTATGTGAATGAGACTGGACAGGCGGTCAGACAGGCAGTAGATTGGTTCAAGTTGTCCCCGATGGACATCCTGGTGGTGTGTGACGACGCGAGTCTTCCGCTGGGACGGGGTCGGGTGAGACAGGCCGGCTCCAGCGGCGGACACAAGGGACTCCAGTCCGTCATTGACCACCTGGGAACCAACGAGTTCCCGCGACTCAGGGTCGGCATCGGGGCGGCCGGGACGGGCGGCATGGTCGAGCACGTGCTCAGCCGTTTCGCTCCCGAGGAGCGAGAGTCGATCGAGGAGGTCACCTGGCAGGCGGCCGAAGCCGTGGCCGTCTGGATTACCGCGGGGATCGAAGCGTGTATGAACCGGTTCAATCGTATCGGTCAGGAACCGGATGAGCGACCGGAGGCTTGAGGAGATAGCGGGAGGAATTCTTGAATCTCTACGAGGGAATGTTTCTGCTGAACAGTGCCGAGTCGAAGCGTGATTGGGACGGGATGTCCGCCAGTGTCAAGGGCATCCTTCTCAAGCATGGCGCCCAGATCCTCAAGGAGGAGCACTGGGACGACCGGAAGCTGGCCTATGACGTCGCCGGACAGAAGCGCGGAACCTACTATCTGATCTTCTTCCTGCTCGATCCGCTGAAACTGTCCGCCCTGCGACGGGACGGTCAGCTCTCCGAGCAGATCCTTCGTCAGCTTTTCATTCGTCACGAAGGGACCGAAGTGCCCGTGTACTCCTCGCTCATGCAGGAATTGGCCGAGGTCGATACGGATGCGCCCTCCAGGGGCGACGGACCCCGACGTCCGCGGAGCTTCCGGGACGAAGTGGAGGATGACGAGGAGAAGGACGACAAGGACTCGAACGGGTCACAGGAAGGCTGAACCCGTCCGGGCATGCCCCGCCCGGGCCATCGGAAGGGAAGGCAAATGGCCAACCTGAACAAAGTGCTGCTGATGGGCAACATGACGCGCGATCCCGAGCTGCGTTACCTCCAGTCGGGAACGGCGGTTTGCGATTTCGGCATCGCCGTCAACCGCAAGTGGAAATCGCAGAGCGGGGAGCAGAAGGACGAGGTCTGCTTCGTGGACGTGACGTTCTTCGGACGCATGGCCGAGGTCATCTCGGAATACATGAAGAAAGGACGTCCGATCTTCGTGGAAGGACGACTGCGGCTGGATTCGTGGACGTCGAAAGACGGACAGAAGCGAAGCAAGCTCAGCGTCGTCGGCGAGAACATGCAGTTCCTGGACTTCAAGGCGGGTGGCGAAGGCGGCGGGGGAGGGCGTCAGGCGCCGGCGCAGGATGTGCAGCATGAGAACGAGGACAAATTTGACGTGGATGACGAAACGATTCCGTTTTAGCTTGAGTTGATCCCTGATAGGAGGTCAAGACCAGGTGTCGAAGCTCACACGGCGGCTCATACAGGCGAAGATGAAGAGGAAGAAACGGAAGAAGAAGCCCGTTTCCTACACCCGGGAGAACAAGTGCCGGTTCTGCCGCGCGAAGGTGAAGGAGATAGACTACAAGGATATCGGTAATCTGAGCAAGCTGATGACCGGTCAGGGCAAGATTTTCTCCCGGAAGCGCTCCGGAAACTGTGCCCGGCACCAGCGACAGATGAAGCACGCCATCAAGCTCGCGCGCTTCATGGCACTCCTGCCCTACGTGGGCTGAGTGTGTCCGTTACCCCTATGCTGTGTAAAGTGGAGTCAACCCATGGAGATTCTGCTGCGGGATGATGTTCCCAAGCTCGGACGTCGTGGTGAGATCGTCAAGGTGACCACCGGCTACGCCCGGAACTTCCTCTTCCCCAAGGGATTGGCCGTCAAGGTGAATCCCGAGAACGTCAAGCAGATCGAGGAAGAGAAGAAGCGTATAGCGGTCCTTGAACGACGCAGACTCGACGAGCTGAAGGTGGTTGCCGAGAAGATGTCCAGTGTGTCCGTGACCATCCAGTCCAAGGCGAATGAAGAGGGACACCTCTTCGGCTCGGTCACCGAGAAGGAGATCGCCGAGGTGCTCAAGACCGAAGGGTTCACCGTGGACGAGTCGATGGTTCGGATGGAAGCGCACCTCAAGGAACTCGGGATGTTCGAGGTGAAGGTGGTCCTTGGCGAAACAGTGGACGCCACCGTCAAGGTCTGGGTGGTTGCAGAGTAGCCGGACGTGTCGGCGACGCCTCGCGGTGGACCGGTCATGACGACGCTTCAACCACAGAGCCGGAAGCAGACGGGTGCCGAACAGACGGAAGGTCTGCTTGGAAGGCTGCCGCCCCAGAATCTCGAAGCTGAAGCCGCAGTGCTCGGGTGCATGCTGCTGGACAATGACACGATCGGACTGGTTGTCGAACGGTTGAAGAAGGAAGACTTCTACGCCATCGAGAACCAGATCATTTTCGACGTCATGTGTCGTTTTTTTGACGCCAATCATCCGGTCGACCACCTCATCGTTCGGGATGAACTCAAGACGCGAGGCTTGCTCGATCGTATCAAGGGAAGCGAATACCTCGCCTCCCTGACCGAGACCGTCCCGTCGGCCGCCAACGCCCAATACTACGCCGAGATCGTTCATCAGAAGGCCATTCAGCGCGCCCTCATCTCGACAAGCACCGCTATCCTGCGTGACGCCTACGACGAATCCCAGCTTCCGGCCGACCTCCTGGACAAGGCCGAGCGGATGGTCTTTGAGATCGCCGAGCGTCAGGCCAAGGGGGAGGCCATCGAGCTGGGCGACATCCTCAAGGAGACCTTCGCCCGGATCGACGAATTCCACGATCGCAAGGACCGTCTTACCGGTCTGGAGACCGGGTTTGCCGAGCTTGACGACCTCACCAGCGGACTCCAGGAGTCCGAACTGATCATCCTCGCCGCGCGGCCTTCCATGGGAAAGTCCACCTTCGCGCTCAACATTGTCGAACACCTCGGCGTCGAGTGCGAAAAGGGTGTCGCGCTCTTCACTCTCGAAATGAGCAAGCAGCAGGTGGCTCAGAACATGCTCTGCTCCAACGCCCGTGTGGACGCCCACCGGCTCCGCCGGGGACTCCTTCAGGACGAGCAGTGGCGTTTCCTCTCCACGGCCGTCGGCCGGTTGTCTGAAGCGCCCATTTTCATCGACGACACGCCTTCGCTGGGACTGCTTGAACTCAAGGCCAAGTCCAGGCGTCTCAAGGCCAGGCACGATGTCTCGCTCGTCGTCATCGACTATCTCCAGTTGATGGATGCCCCGAAGATGGACAGCCGACAGCAGGAGATCGCCGAGGTGTCCCGAGGTCTCAAGGGATTGGCACGCGAACTGAAGATCCCGGTCCTGGCGCTCTGCCAGCTCAACCGCAGCGTGGAAATGAGGGAAGGGCACAAGCCCAGGATGAGCGACCTGCGCGAATCGGGGTCCCTGGAGCAGGATGCTGACGTCGTGCTCCTTCTCCATCGGGAGGAATATTACCAGGGGACCGAGGACAACAAGAACAAGGCGGAAGTCATCATCGCCAAGCAGCGTAACGGTCCCACGGGGTCCGTGAATCTTCAGTTTCAGAACGAGATCCTGCGTTTTCAGAACCTCTCCACTCGTCGCGGGCCGGGCGAAGGGTTTTAGGGGCTCCGCCTGTGTGGAACGGGCGGAGGGCTTGGGTTCAGTGTTCCTGCGAATCCGATGCGGGGTTGAGGCGTCGCCTCGGGTCGGACAGCCAATGAGGACGGTACAATCCTATGAGGAGCGCCTTCGCACGGTCTTCTTCCAGTTCGACGATCCGAACCGTTCTTCTCCTGCTCATCCTGCTTCTCCCCGGTTCTGTGGCGGTTCTTGCCCAGCCTTCCGGCACGTCGCGTGTGACCGATATCCAGTTCGAAGGACTTCGTCGCGTCTCGCGGGAGCGCGTGCTCTCCGTCATGAAGCTGCGCGTGGGCGACACCTTCAGCACCCATGCCATTAATGAGGACATCCGCCGGCTGAACGAACTTGGCGACTTCGACCCCCTCAGCATCGACGTCCGCGAGGAATCCTTCAACGGGGGCGTGCGCGTCACCATCACGCTCGTCGAGCTTCCCGTCGTGCGTGAGATCACCTTCAGCGGCAACCAGGCCTTTAACGAAAAGAAACTCCGCTCCACCGTCGGCATCGAACCGGGCGGTCCGCTCGATCAGGCCCTCCAGAGCGTCAGCGTCAGCCGTATCGAAGACCTCTACCATGATGAAGGCTACCAGTTCGTGGAAGTCAGCCGGACCGATCAGCGCGACGACAGTGCCAATGCGGTGAACATCCGCTTCACCATCAAGGAGGGGCCTCGCACCCGGCTGGACAAGATTCGCTTCAAGGGAAACGAGACGTTCTCCGACAAGAAGCTCCGTGCGCTCATGACCACAAAACCCCGCTGGCTCTTCTGGGGACGCAACTTCGACCGTCGGACGCTCCAGATCGACATCGACAAGATCGCCCAGTTCTACAAGGAGAACGGCTACCTGGACGCCGTCGTCAGCTCCGACCTCGAATATTCCTGGGACAAGCGCAGGCTCACCGTCGTCGTCGACGTCGTCGAGGGGATGCGATATACCGTCGTGGACGTCACCGTGCGAGGCGCCGAGAAGTTCACCGGTGAGGCCCTTTACGCCAACCTCACCCTTGTCAAGGGCAAGCTGTTCAGTCTGAGCGACTATGAACGCGACAACCGCGCACTCACCGATTTCTACGGCGAACGCGGCTATCTCAACGTCCGCATCGCCCGCAAGGAACGCTTCCCGGAGGCGGGACAGGTCGAACTCGTCTATGAGATTCGTGAAGGCGAGCCGGTCAAGCTTGGACGGATTGAGATTCGCGGGAACAACAAGACCCAGGACAAAGTCATCCGTCGGCAGTTCACACTCTTCCCCGGCGAAACGTTCAACGTGGTCGAACTCCGCAAGAGCCTCAACCGTCTCCGTCAGTTGCGCTACTTCAGCAAGGTCGAATCCTCCCTCATCCCGGGGGCTGAGCCCGGAACGGAGGACGTGGTCGTGCAGGTCGAAGAAGCCCCCACCGGACAGTTCGTCTTCGGGGCGGGCGTTTCTTCCAACGCCGGACTGCTCGGACAGATCATGCTCAGTTTGAACAACTTCGACATCGCGGACTTTCCGAAGAGTGTTGACGATCTCTTCTCCGGAAACGCCTTCGCGGGCGCCGGACAAACGTTCATCCTCCAGCTCAGGCCCGGAACCGAATCCAACCAGGCGCGTCTCTTCTTCTCCGAGCCGTATCTCTTCGATTCGGCCTTCAGCTTCAGTTCCGACCTTTTCTACTATGAGCGCGACCGCGAGGACTACGATGAAACCCGCACGGGTGTCCGGCTCGGCCTGGGGCATCGCTTCAGTGACGCCTTCCAGCTCCGTCTGACCGCGCGTGTCGAGACCGTCGATATCGGCTCCATCGACGACGACGCTTTCGCCGAGGTGGCACGCCTCCGGGGCACCTCCAACATCCACAGCCTCATCCTCTCCGGGGACTATGACAAGACCGATAACCCGTGGATGCCCAGCGAGGGGTATCGTCTCGCGGGCTCCATCGAGATCGCCGACGAAGCCCTTGGAAGCGACTTCAGCTTCTTCAAGGTGGTCGGTGAAGCACAGGGCTACAAGACCCTCCACACCGACTCCGAAGGCCACAAGCACATCCTCTCCCTCCGGGGACGTGCGGGCGTCACCGACCGGATCAAAGGCCCCGACGTGCCGTTCTTCGAGCGGTTCTATGCCGGAGGAAGCGACTCCGTGCGCGGGTTCGCCTTCCGCGGTCTCGGTCCCCACGAAAGCGACGATCCCGTCGGTGGGGAATGGATGGCCATCGCCAACCTCGAATATTCCTTCCCCGTCATCGGGGACACCGTCCGGGGCGTCCTCTTCGCCGACGCGGGAACCGTGGGCAGGGATCTCGATGACCTCGACGAACCCATTCGCGCCGGTGTCGGGGTCGGTGTCGAAATCAGACCCGCACAAATCGGCATCCCCATCATCCTCAACTTCGCCGCACCCATCAACGCCCAGGACGAGGACGACACCGAGGTCTTCAGTTTCACCATCGGAACCCTGTTTTAAAACATCCTCAAGGAGAACGGTCTCATGAAGCGACTTCTTCCGCTCGCTCTGCTGACGGCTGTGGTGACGATGATGTCATCGGTCACCCGTCCCTGCCACGCCCAGGCGCTGAAAATCGGTGTTGTCCGTTTCACGGCGCTCATCAATGGTTACAAGGGTACGCTCGCCGAGCACGATCGCACCATCAAGAAGCGCGAAATGCTGCGCCAGCAGGAGATCGAGAAACGCGATGAACTGACCCGATTGAACGCGAAGCTCAAGCAGCACACCCCCGACAGCGAAGCGTACAAGAAGACGGAGGATGAGCTCCGCCAGAAGAGAGCCGATCTCGAAACCTGGAAACGCATGAAAAACGAAGAAGTCCTCAGTGATGCCACGCGGCTCATGCGTGAGATCTACCAGGATATCGAGACTGGTGCCGCCGACTTCGGTCGTAAGAACGGCTATGCTCTCATCCTCAAGGAGGATGACCTCAATCTCGCCGAGGCCACGATCCCCGAGCAACTCAGCGTCAACATCGCCCTGCGTAAGGTGCTCTACTACGATCCTTCTCTCGATATCACCGACGCGCTCCTCAAACATCTCAACGAAAGTTACGACGCACGCAAGAAGTAGGAGGTGACGTCTGAACGCTTCTCTCTCTGAGATCGCTCAACTGGTCGGCGGCGAAGTCGTCGGAAATCCCGACGTCGTCGTCACCGGTCTTGCCGGACTTGCCCAGGCCGGGGAATCCTCGCTGACCTTTGTCAGTCAGAAAAGTTATCTCCCCATGCTCGCCTCCACCCAGGCGGCCGCCGCCGTGGTCGGACCGGGCGTCAACTCGGACCGGCTTCCCCTCATTCGCGTCAAGGATCCCGATCTGGCCTTTGCCCTCATCGCGCGGAAGTATTTTCCCGAACCGGGCCGTCCAGCCCCGGGTGTACATCCCGGCGCCGTCGTCGCCCGGGACGCCCACCTGGAAGCCGACGTCGCCATTGCACCCTTCGTTGTCGTTGAATCAGGGGCTCGAATCGGTCGAAACACGGTTCTCCATTCCGGGGTCTACGTGGGTCGAGACGTCGTCCTCGGGGCCGACTGCGTGCTCCATCCCAACGTCGTCCTCCGGAACAACGTCTCCATCGGCGACCGCTGCATCCTCCACCCCGGCGTCGTCATCGGTGCGGACGGGTTCGGTTACGTCCGCACCGAGATGGGCATCCAGAAGATCCCCCAGATCGGCACCGTCATCATCGGAAATGACGTCGAGATCGGGGCCGGCACCACCATCGACCGCGCGCGACTCGATGCCACCGTCATCGGCGAGGGCACCAAGATCGACAACCTCGTTCAGATCGGACACAACGTCCAGATCGGTCGGAACTGCATCATCGTCGCCCAGGTCGGCATCTCCGGATCGACCCGTCTCGGCGACGGCTGCATGGTGGGTGGACAAGTCGGCATCGCCGGCCACCTCCAGATGGGCGACGGGGTCAGAATGGCCGCCCGCGCCGGGGTCATGAACAGCTTCCCCGACGGAAAAACCATCTCCGGCGAACCGGCCCAGGAACACGTCCAGACCCTCCGCATGCTCGCCGCACAGCGGAAGCTCCCCGAACTCATCAAGCAGCTCCAGCAACTCTCCGAAAGGATAGCCGCCCTTGAAGCGCAATCAGACCTCACTGGCTCGTGAAGTCGTCTGTGCCGGTGTCGGACTAGTCGAAGGAAACCCGGTTCGACTCCTGCTCAAGCCGGCGCCTGCCGACCATGGCGTCGTTTTCGTCAGGACCGACCTCGCTTCGACCCCTTCCGTCCGGGCCTCTGTCGACCACGTCGTCCCCGACCTCCGTCGCACGACCCTCCAGTCTGGTGACGCCTGCGTTTCCACAGTGGAACACCTTCTGGCCGCCTGTGCGGGTTTGCGTCTGGACAACGCCCTCGTCCTCATCGACGGTCCCGAGCCCCCGGCGTTGGACGGCAGCGCCCTCCCGTTCGTGCGTCTGCTCCAGGAAGCCGGTCTCCGTGAGTTGGATGCCCCGCGCCGAACCCTCGTTCTTGACGCCCCCGTCTCCGTCCAGGTCGGCGACGCCGCCATCTCGGCAACACCGTCTTCCACACGGGACTTGCAAATTGCCTATCAGTTGTGCTATCCTGAGCCCGGTTTCATCCGGCAGGACATCCGTTTTCGGGTCGATCCCGCGGATTTCGTCGCCGACATCGCCCCGGCCAGAACCTATGTCTTGCGCCAGGAGATCGACGCCCTCCTGGCCCGTGGACTTGGAAAGGGCGCAAACGAGGACAACGTCCTCGTGGTTGAACCCGACGGCAGCGTGTCCGGACGTGCTCGGTTTGATGATGAACCGGTTCGGCACAAGGTGCTCGATTTGCTCGGAGACCTCTTCCTCCTGGAAGCGGACCTCGTCGCACAGGTCGGCGCCGTCCGTTCCGGACACGCACTGAACCATTCTCTCGTGAAGGAGCTGAAGACGAAAATGGACCAGCCAAAAACCCAGTCCTTCGCACCGGTGCTCGATATCGATCAGATCCGGAGCATCCTCCCGCACCGATATCCCTTCCTGCTCGTGGACCGGGTCATTGAGCTTGAACCCGGAAAGCGTGCTCTCGGCTACAAGAACGTCACCGCCAACGAGCACTTCTTCGTCGGACACTTCCCGGAGAAGCCCCTGATGCCGGGCGTCCTTCAACTGGAAGCCATGGCCCAGCTCGCGGGCGTCCTCATGCTCGAACAGGTCAAAAGCGACGGAAAGCTTGCCGTCCTGCTCGCCATGGACGAGGCCAAGTTCCGGCGTGCTGTCGTCCCGGGTGATCGACTGATGCTCGAAGCCGTCGCCCTCAAAATCAAGACCCGCACCGGACAGGTCCGCTGCACCGCTTCCGTCGAAGGGCAGATCGCCTCTGAAGTCACCATCAAATTCATGCTGGTCGATTTTAATGGGTCCAAGAGCAATGACAATGAACCCCAGTGACGTCCGCGTGCATCCCACCGCGGTCATCGACCCCGCCGCCGTCATCGCCGATGACGTCATCGTCGGGCCCTATTCACTCATCGGACCGGATGTCTCCATTGCTTCCGGGACCGTCGTCGAGAGCGGCGTCGTCATCGTCGGACACGTCACCATCGGTCAGCGGAATCTCATCGGACACCACGTCGTCATCGGAACGCCGCCACAGCTTCAGAAGGACCTCGGTCCCGAAAACGGCGTCATCATCGGCGACGACAACGTCTTTCGCGAATCCGTCACCATCAACGCCGGGACCACCCGGGGCGGCGGCCCCACCCGCGTCGGAAACCACTGCTACATCATGATCGCGTCGCACATCGCCCATGACTGCATCGTCTGTGATCATGCCGAGCTTATCAACAACGTCATGCTTGCCGGACACGTCAAGATCGAGGAGCATGCCATCCTCTCCGGAGGTGTCGGCGTCCACCACTTCGGAACCGTCGGAAGGCTCGCCTTCGTCGGGGGACTCTCCAAGGTCGTCCAGGATGTTCCCCCTTTCCTGCTCGTCGATGGCAGTCCCGCGCGCGTCCGAGGCGTCAACGTCGTCGGACTTCGGCGCGCGGGTTTCGATGAGACCCGGATCAACGCCCTCAAACAGGCCCATCGCGTCCTCTACCGCTCCAAGCTCAGCCGAAGCAAGGCCGTCGAAAAAATTCAGAGCCAGCCCATGACCCGGGACGTCGAGTATCTTCTCCAGTTCGTCCGGGGCGCCGCTGCCGGAAAGCAGGGCAGGGGACGGGAGGCGCTCAGAAACGAATGACTTCTCCCAGGTTGAAAGCCGCCGTGATCGGTGTCGGACACTTCGGCCGCCACCATGCTCGAATCTACAGCCAGCTTCCCGACGTTGAGCTGGTCGCCGTCGTCGACGTCAATCCCGAGCGTGCCGCCCAGATCGCCCAGTCCGCACACACGACGTCCTGCCAGGATTACCACGAGGTTCTCGATGCCGTGGACCTGGTCTCCATCGCCACGCCGACCCCCTCGCATTTCGACGTTGCCCGCGATTTCCTCAACGCCCGAAAAGCCGTCCTCATCGAAAAACCGATGGCCGCCACCTTTGCCCAGTCTCAGGAACTCGTCGATCTCGCCGCACGGGCCCGCGTGCCCCTCCAGGTCGGCTACGTCAACCGTTACTCTCAGCTCATGCGCAAGATCAGCGAAATCGAGATCAACCCGGGCTTCCTCGAAGTCCATCGTCTCAACGCGTTCAACTTTCGTGCCGCCGACCAGGGCGTCGTCCTCGACATGATGATTCACGACATCGACCTGGTCCTTCTCCTCGTCCGTCAGCCCGTCGTGGACGTCCAGGCCGTCGGCATGGGGATCATCGGAAAGACCGAAGACCTCGCCAACGCGCGCATCACGTTTGCCAACGGCTGCGTCGCCAACCTGACCGCCAGCAGGCTCGCCATGAAGCCCATGCGCAAGGTCCGCGTCTTCTCGCTCGACTCCTACGTCAGTCTCGACTTCGACGCCAACCACGCGTTCATCGTCCGAAAAGCCCCCGGCTTTGCTCACGGAAGTTTCGATGCCGACCAGCTCAAGACCAAGAGTCCCGACCAGCTCAAGACCCTCGTCTTCTCCGACCTCTGCACGGTGGACGAGTTCACCTTCGACAAGCAGGAAGAGCCCCTGAAGCTCCAATTGGAATCCTTCGTGCGCTGCGTGCGTGATCACACCGAGCCCGAGGTCAGTGGCGCCGAAGCCCTCAAGACCATGCAGGTCGCCGATCTCATCCTCAAAGCCATCGAACGGAATGACTGGTACAGCTCCCGCAAACCCCGCTGACGTCCCAGCCCCTTCATTTCCCGCCTGCGCGCCGACCGGCCCGATCATCCACGAACTGCAGGGTCGCCTTCGCGGCACGGGCACTGGCGCCCACCCCACCCACCATCTCGCGAATCTTCTGCAGCTCCGCCACCATCTTCCCGCGTGTGTCCTCATTCCGAAGGAGTGCCAGCGCGTGTCCCGCCACTCGCTTGCTGTCGTCCCGCCACAGCAGCATCTCCGGCACCACCTCACGGCCCGCCAGGATGTTCACCAGCGAAAAATACCGACTCTTCAGCAGCGCCTTCCCCAGCAGGTAGCTCCACGGGGGAATCCGGTAGAGCACCACCATCGGCGTTCCGTAATAGGCCAGCTCCAGCGTCGCTGTTCCACTGGCCACCAGGCACAGTTCGCACTGTTTCATCAATCCCTGTGCCGGTCCTTTCACCATCTCCACCGGAACATCCGTGTCTCGCAGCGCCTGACCGATGACTTCCGCAAAGCGCTCGTGCTGACAACTGATCAGGAACGTCGCCTCCGGAATCTCACGACGAATCTCCGCCGCCGACTTCAGCATCACCGGCACCGACCGCTTCACCACCTGGGCGCGGCTCCCGGGCAGAAGTCCGATCACCCGTCCCCCCTCGGGCATGCGCAGCATCTCTCCGGACTTGCTCCCGGCCTCCACCATCGCCAGTTCGTCGAACAGAGGATGCCCGACGTATTCCACGGGCACGCCCGCCTTGCGGTAGAGCGCCTCCTCGAACGGGAAGATCACCAGCATCTTTGCGACACGCTGGCGGATCTTCTCGATCCGTCCGGGCGCCCATGCCCAGATCTGTGGACTGATGTAGTAGATCACCGGGATATTCGCCTTCGCCAGCAGTCGTGCCAGCGACAGGTTGAACCCCGGAAAATCCACCAGCACCACCGCGTCCGGACGATACGACTCCAGGAACGACATCGTCTTGCGCTGGAGCGCATACACCATCGGCGCACTGACCAGCGCCCGCGCAAAACCCATCCACGACATCGTCATCATGTCCCGTTGCAAAGCGCATCCGGCCTCGGCCATCTGGGGACCGCCGAGCCCCGCGAACACCGCTGCCGCACGGTCGCCGCGGATGGCTCGGATCAGGTTCGCCGCGTGAATGTCCCCCGACGGTTCCCCCGCCACCACGAACAGTCGTGGAGATTTCACACCCACCGGACCATCACCCGTGTTGTTCGTCACGACCGCTCCTTCCTCGGCCCCTCGCGTCCCCATCACGCAACACCTTATTTTACATGGAGTTGTGACTCCGACAAGGAAAATTACCCGTTCCTGGTCCATCCCCGCTTCCGGGAATGCAAAAACCCGTTCCCGACAGCACGGAAATCGGTTGACAGATCACCTGAATTACTTATAGTTGTTAGGTTTACAGACTGTGGAGACCCACTGGGGGGCTCCCGGGAAAATTATGTTTTTCTGTTTGGAGGGAACTTTTGGCCATCGTGTCCATAAGGGAGCTGATCGAGGCTGGTGTCCATTTCGGACATCGGGTCAGCCGCTGGAATCCGAAGATGGCGCCCTACATCTTCGGCAAGCGAAACCTCATCCACATCATCGACCTCAACGAAACGGTCAAGGGACTCATTCGTGCCACCTACTTCCTTCGGAACGTGGCCGCACGCGGTGAGGAGATCGTGTTCGTGGGGACCAAGCGACAGGCTCGGTCCACCATGGAGAGCGAGGCAGCACGATGTGAGATGCATTACGTGACCGAGCGGTGGCTGGGAGGGACGTTGACCAACTTCCGGACGATCCTGTCGCGCGTCAAGCGCCTGGACGAACTCGAGAAGATGGAGGAGAACGCCTCTCTGTACAGCTACAGCAAGAAGATGATCAGCGCACTCACCCGTGAGAAGCGCAAGATCAAGCGGAACCTTGAGGGCGTCCGCAAGATGAACAAGCTGCCCGGGGCCATGTTCGTCGTTGATCCCCATCGGGAGAAGAACGCCGTTCAGGAGGCCCACAAGCTCAACATCCCCGTCATCGGACTCCTCGACACCGACAGCGACCCCGAAGAGCTTGACATCGCCATTCCCGGAAATGATGACGCCATGCGCTCCATAGAGCTCATCGTCACCAAGATCGCCGACGCCGTCCTCGAAGGCAGGAAGACGCATGTCGCGAAGACCGCCGCCCTCCGGAAGGATACCAGGGAGACGGCCCCGCGGCCCGAGGCCAGACCGGCCCCGGCGCGATCCGCCCGCGGATCGGCCCCCCACAGGGGCCCCAGACCCGCGTCAGGTGGTGCGGCTCCGCGTCCCGTGCATAAGCGAACACCCTCCGCACCGACAGCTCCCGCTTCACCGGCTCCGAAGACGCCCGCAGCTCCCGCGGCTCCGGATGCCGCCGCGACCCAGCCGGTGCCCACGAAGCCCGAAAGCAAGGGCTGACGCAACGTGTCTTTGTCGAGAAGGACTGACAGATGCCAGAGATTACTGCCGCCCTGGTCAAGGCGCTTCGCGAGAAGACCGGCCTGGGCATGATGACGTGCAAGGAAGCCCTCATCGCTTCCGACGGAGATTCTGAAAAGGCCATCGAGTGGCTCCGTAAGAAGGGCCTCGATGCCGCCGGCAAGCGCAGCGGTCGCATCACCAAGGAAGGGGCCATTGGCTCCTATATCCACATGAACGGCCGCATCGGCGTCCTCGTCGAGCTCAACTGCGAGTCCGACTTCGTCGCGCGTGGCGAAGTCTTCCAGCAGCTCCTCAAGGACCTCTGCATGCAGGTGGCCGCCACGGCGCCCCTCGCGGTGGCTCCCGAGGACATCGACGAGAAGATCCTTGCCAAAGAGCGCGAGATCTACGCCGAGCAGGTCGTGGGAAAGCCCAAGGGCGTCGTCGACAAGATCGTCGAGGGAAAGGTCCAGAAGTTCTTCACCGAGCAGTGTCTCCTGGCTCAGCCCTTCGTCAAGAACCCCGACATGAGTGTCACCGATTACGTCAAGAGCGTCATCGCGAAGACCGGCGAGAACATCACCGTCAGACGGTTCGTTCGCTTCCAGCTCGGTGAGGACTGAGCGCGGAGACGCGGGATGGCTACTCAGGATCTGCGTTATCACAGGGTGCTGCTCAAGATCAGCGGCGACGCCTTCTGCACCAAGCCCGGCTCGGGCATTGACACCGACGAGGTGGAGAAGCTCGCCGAGCGTACCAGAGCCGTCGCCCAGCTGGGTGTCCAGCTTGCCGTCGTCATGGGAGGCGGCAACATCGTCCGGGGCGCCCAGCTCAGTCGGGCGGGGGCCAATCGGGCCACTGCCGACTACATGGGCATGCTCGCCACCATCATCAACGGACTCGCCCTTCAGGACGCCCTCGAACGCATGGGCGTCGACACCCGTCTCCAGACCGCCATCTGGATGCAGGAGGATGCCGAACCCTACATCCGGCGTCGCTGTCTGCGACACCTCGAAAAGGGGAGGGGGGTGCTCCTCTCGGGCGGGACGGGGAACCCCCATTTCACCACCGACACCGCCGCAGCCCTGCGCGCCACCGAAATCGGCGCGGACATCCTCATCAAGGCCACGAAGGTCGATGGCGTCTTCACCGACGATCCCCTCAAGAACCCCGATGCGGAGAAGATCGATCGTCTCACGTACTTGGACGTCCTCAACAGGAAGCTCAAGGTCATGGACGTCACCGCCATCAGCATGTGCATGGACAACGCCATGCCCATTCTGGTCTGCGACATGAAGAAGCCCGGGAACATCGAGCGGGCCATTCGTGGGGAGCCCGTCGGAACTTTTGTGGGGGATTCCGATCATGCCGGTTGACGATATCTTGCTCGAAGCCGAAGAGAAGATGGAGCATGTCGAGCAGTTCCTGGTGACCGAGTACCGGAAGCTCCGCACCGGACGGGCCAGTGCCGGACTCGTCGATCACATCAAGGTCGACTACTACGGCTCTCCCACCCCGCTCCGGCAGTTGGCCAATATCGGAACGCCCGAACCCAACATGATCGTCATCCGTCCCTTCGACCCCTCCTCCATCAAGGAAATCGAGCGGGCGATCCTCGCTTCCGACCTCGGGATCACCCCGGGAAACGACGGCAAGATCGTGCGTCTCACCATTCCCTCGCCCAGCGAGGAGCGTCGTCGGCAGCTTGCGCATTCCGCAAAGGAACTGGCCGAGCAGGCCCGTGTCAGTCTCCGAAACGCCAGGCGGGATGCCAACCGCGTCCTGGATCAGGAGAAGAAGGACTCCGTGATCCCCGAGGACGAGATGTACAGAGGCAAGGATGAAGTCCAGAAGCTCATCGAGTCCTACGAGAAGAAGATTTCCGACCTCCTGGAGCACAAGACCACGGAGATCATGGAAATCTGAGCCGTCTCGCCCCAGGCTCTTGCTTTCTTCTGCGCTTTGCCTTATAATCCCCGCATTGGCATGTCGTCGGATGCTCTGATATGGGGGCATAGCTCAGTCGGCAGAGCAACGGCTTTTTAAGCCGTGGGTCGCAGGTTCGAGTCCTGCTGCCCTCACGTGATTTCACCCATAGCCTGCAGAACGCATCCTGTCGACTATGGCGGTTTCACTGGCCCTATCGTCTAGGCTGGTCTAGGACACCGGGTTTTCATCCCGGCAACAGGGGTTCAAATCCCCTTAGGGTCACCAATCTCAAGCGGACCTCGTCAATCCAGGCGGGGTCCGTTTTCCTTTCCACCCTCGCTCAGTCCGCGCCTTCCCGATCGAAAAACCCTTCTGACCGTTAACACGTTGACAATGAAATAGTCAGGGGCATATAATGTTTTGGCACCGAGCACCCTTCGGCGACTTCGACCGGCATCGGCGGTCGGTCAGTTCCCGTCAGGGGCTCGTTTCCCACTCTTGCCTGCATGACCGGGTGCGCAGGGAGATGCTATGACAACCGTGCACGAGACTGCCGTCAAACGGTTCATTCACGACGCGCGCGACATCCTTGTCCTTCACCATTTCGTCTTCATGTCGGCCCTCTATGGATTCCTCTGGGGCACCGCGGTCCTGATTCTCC
The DNA here is from genome assembly GCA_964629945.1 of uncultured Planctomycetota bacterium. Classification (GTDB taxonomy): domain Bacteria; phylum Planctomycetota; class DG-23; order DATKVD01; family CAZVTD01; genus CAZVTD01. The sequence goes on from CAZVTD010000032.1 coordinate 18,943, forward strand.
GCCTCACCACCAACGTTCCAAACAACCTGCTCCTGTGGGGGCTCACGGGACTGCTTCCGGTCGCCATCCTTGCTTTTCTCCTCGCCCTGCGTCGCCTCCCGAAGCACCAGGACGTTCGGGCGCTCCTGGACGGAAGCAGCCACGCCGGAGGGCTCCTCATGGCGTCTCAGGACGTCGAACTGGGAGCCTGGACGCCGTCCGTCGTTCGACCCAGAATGCCTCAGCTGAACTGGAAAGGTCACAGGAGAGTCGGCCTGCTGCTCCTCTCCGGAATCTTCGTGGTCCTGGCGTTCCTGGTGCCGAAGGGACTGTCTGAAGCCATCACCCCCCATCGGCTCGAAGTGGATCGTGAAGTCGCCCAGCTCACCGATGAGATCGTCCTCCTCGAAGAGGAAAAGATCCTCAACGAAGAACAGGCCGAAAAGTTCCGTGAAACGCTCGAAGAAGTGAAAAAGGAAGCCGCCGGACGCGATCCCTCGAAAACGTGGGAAGCCTTGGATCATCTCAACGACATCCTCGAAAAGGCGGCCGGCGAAGCCGCCGAGGACGCTATCGAGGAAGGCCAGAAGATGGCCGATATCGAAACCCTCGCCGGAGCGGTGCTTCAGGACCTGGCCGAACTCTCCCCTGAGCAGCGTGCTGCCGCCATGAAGGAACTGGCCGATATGGCCGAAAAGGCCGCCAAGGAATGCGCTGCCCTCGGCACACAGGTGCCCAAGGAACTCGCCGAAGCCATCGAAAAGGACTCCCTCTCCCCCGAACAGTTGCGCGAGCTGAGCAAGTGTCTTCAGGGATGTCAAAACGGTCTGGGGAGCCAATTATCCAAGCTGGCCGACGCCGGACTCATCGACCCCGAAATGCTCCAGCGTTATGAAGGCAGCACCACTTTGGGGAACTGCAAACCCGGCGACCTGTCCACTTACCTCAACGAACACGGGGAGGACGTGGCTTCGGGAGATCTGCTCGGCACCTTTGGCAAGGAGCTTCCCGGACGTGGTGGCGTCACGCGCGGACGGGGTGATGCCCCCATGACCTGGACCGCCGGCACCTCTCCGGAAGACGCGAAGTTCAAAAAGGAAGTCCTTCCCCCCGCGAACGTGGCGGATCTCAAAAAGAGCATCATGACGGGCGTCAGCACCGGAACCCCCACCGAGCACGAAACCGAACTCTCCTCCGGGGGGGCTCTTGAAGGGACCCGGGCTGGCGGAGGTTCCGGACGACCCCGCGTGATCCTGCCGCGTCCCCGTGGCGCGGTGCAGCGCTATTTCGATCGCCCCCCCGCCGCCGACCCCGTCTCGG
>CAZVTD010000033.1:0-20176 GCA_964629945.1 uncultured Planctomycetota bacterium
ACCGTTGACGTACAAGGAAACCGGCCTGCCGAAAGGCAGGCCGGTGTTCTATGCGGGCACTTCAGACGCCGAGTTACTTGCGTCCGATGAGAGAGAGGAACTTTTCGACGGTGAGGGCGTCGACCCCGAAGCGCTGGGCCTGTTCGAACTCGGCCTTAGCCTTCGCGATCGCACCCTTCGCTTCATCACTCCAATCGGTCATGCCTCCCTCGTCGACGACGCCGACGATGACGTAATCGGTGTCGAGGTCGAGCTTGTCCTGGACGGTGCCTCCGCTGTCGCGGACGAGTCCGGCGAGACTCTCACGATTATAGTCGGCCCCCCTGGGGAAGTAACCAACGATGTAGTACTTCTTGGCACGATGGGCGTCAAAGAGACGATTGACGATGGAATCTCCGACCGCCATCTGCTGTCCGGACTTGTCATAGTCACTGGGAACGTAGGCGAAGAGGGACACATTGTCCTGAACGTCGATGAGGGTGATCTTGGCCAGGTAAATGCGTCGATCGACCGTATCGGGACCGGGGAAACGTCGAAAAACGTCGAACTCATAGCCGGCCTTGACACCGTCCTTGGCCCCGAGACTGACGGTGCCTCGCTTGGTTTTCCAGTCATACGTCAACACCTTGCCGTCGGGAGCACTGACCATGTCCACCTGAGTGGCCTTGCGGGCATCCTGTTTGGCCAGGATCTGCTTGGCGAGAACCAGCCTGGCGTTCAGGTCGGCCGCCTCGGCGTCCCATTGTTTTCGGTCGGCAATCAGCTTTTCGCGCTGGGCGACGCGATTCTCCCAGGCCGCCTTGATCTTTGCGTCCCAATCGGAAACGGTGGTCTTGATCTCGGTCTTCTTCTGATCGAGATTCTGGTTGAGATCGTTGACCTTCTGCTTTCCCTGGCTCAGGACCTGTTCGTGCTCCCGTGTGTGCTTGGCGGTTTCGATATAGGCATCGATGGTGCTTCCGATCAGGGTGCCGGCCAGTTCCGGAGGTGTGCTTCCGGCGGCCAGGGCACCGTCGATGGTCTTCTGGAGATAGAGACTCTGTCCGGAAGCGTCGACATCGGAGAGGGCACGACCAATCTCCTTGACGAGGTCGTCGCGCTTGGCCAGCTTCTGTTTGAGGATCTCGTTAATCGTGAGGGCCGGGGTCGCGGGATCGGGCTGAGTGACCTGTTTCAACTGGTCGAGGTTGTATCCGATGGCCGACAGCAGATCATCAAGCTGCTTCTGCTGATCCGCCAGAGCGATTTCCTTTTTGCCCAGGGTCTCCCTGGCTTCGTCCAGCTCCTGCTGGAACGTGGACCTGGCCGAGTAGAAGAAGTAGGTGAAGACCAGACTGAAGACGGCAAGGACGATGAATATCACCAGGGTGATAGGTGATACACGCATCGTGTTTCCTCCCTTTCGCGAAATCCGCTCAACCTATTGACGGATGTAACTGATGAAATCGAGATAATCGATCACGCGCACGGACATCTCCTTGGCAACCTGCATCTCGTGTCGGGCCTTGGCCGCCTCGTCGGCGTCCTCCTTGACCCCGGCTCCGGTTTCGCCCTGGATGATGTAATCGGTGAAAAGGTCCACCTTCTCCTGGACGATGCCTCCGTTCAACTGGATCAGTCCCGCCAACTGGGCCTTGTTGTAGGCGGCTTCAGATCCGAAGACACCCACGATGACGAAGCGCTTCTTGCTCGGGATCGCGATGAACGGAACGTGGACCGGATCTCCGTCAACGATGGGATAGTGCTTGGATTCCTCCAGGACGTGACAGGTGGAGGTGGCGTCGTCGAGCTTCATGATCTGGATGCGTCCCTTCACTTCCTGCTGACCGACATCGTTGATACGGTAGATACTGAGCACCATCCCGGCAAAGGCCCCGCGGTCGGTGCCGATGTTCAGCACGACCTGACTGGTCTGCCAGTTGCTGACCAGAACCTTGCCGTCGGCCTTGCGCATGGGGGGAACGGGACTGAGGAACTCCAGTTCACGTCGGACGACGTGGGTGCGTTCCTCGGCGGTGGCAATCTCGTTCAACATCTTGGCCTTGCGGATTTCGTGTTCGTCCTTCGTGTTGCTGTACTCGTTGGCGAAACCCGTGCGCTCTTCATTGTACTTGTTGACGGCCTCTTCCTTGCGACGGACCTCAGCCGCCAGGAAACGTTCCAGCTCGGCTAACTCGGCCTGCTTGGCTTCGGCAAGCTTGCGATACGCTTCACGGTCCACCACGGTGCCCTCGGCTTCCCTGTGTGCAACCTCTTTGGCGGACAATGACTGCTGTGCGAGCTGGTCACGGACGATCTGATAACGGGAAATCGAGTCATCCAGCGCGTCCAGGAGCTTCTTGAAGGTGACGTCCTCGGCGGGAAGCTCGTGTTGCTCGAGATTCTGGGCGGTCAGGAATTCGATAACCCCCTTCTTATCCTCGTGCTTTTCCGTACACTTGGTCACGGCCTGACGCATTTCGAGCGTTTTGGTCACCTGTGCGTCACGTTCCCTCACCAGGGCCTTCACCGCATCCCCTTCGTGCCGGACGTTCTCCTTGGCAATAAAAAAGGAATAGGCCACCGTCAAACAGATCAGAAAGATGACGATGACCAATCCCAAGGCTGCCACGGAGACGCCAGCCGACATCCCCCCACCTGACACACGTCGTGCCATCCGTTTGCTCCTTCGGTCGTGTGGACAGTCACTACTCCACCGGGACGCCGGAGCCATCGCTCCGAAGACCCGGTGGCACAGGATATCAGAACCAGCAAAGTATAGGAACCCAAGGGCGTCTGTCAACGCCCTAATTGCCACAAAATGCACCTGCTTTTCACTGGAAATCCGGACGGATGGGAACGGAACAGGTCGAAATGAGCCCGGATTCAGGCAATAAAATGGGGAAAATTCGTCTTGACAGGTTCGACGGAGCCCCGTATTAAGGGGTTGTGGCTGTCCCCCATGCTTCATGGTTTTTCCGGATGGCCCGCCTTGGAGAGATCCCGGTCGATCGGGATGAAACCCCCTCAGAAAACCCTGTAAACTCAGCTCTCCATGGGCTTTACCCTCTTTTTTCATGTCCCATGCCCGTTGGAGCGGGATTGGATTGGGCACTTCCGACGTTTCCGGTCACGCGGTCAAGGTGAAGCTGAAGCCGCATGGACAAATCCCAAGACGCTGTCAAATCGATGGTCCTGATCGACGGACACTCCCTGATTTACCAGTCATTCTATGCCATCAGGGATCTTTCGAGTCCGACGGGTGAGCCGACCAACGCGGTGTTCGGGTTCCTGATGCAGCTCCGGAAGGTTCTGGACCGGAAACCCGCCTACCTTGCGGTGGCCCTGGACGCCCCGGGCAAAACGTTCCGGCACGCGATGTATGCCGACTACAAGGCGACCCGCAAACCGATGCCGGAGGAACTGCGGGTGCAGATCCCGATGATCAAGGAACTGCTTTCGGGATATGGGGTTACGGTGGTTTCCCGCGAAGGTTTCGAAGCCGACGACGTGATCGCGACGCTGGCTCAATCCGCTGAAAAAGAGGGGATTTCGGTGGTCATCTGCACGACGGACAAGGACGCCGAGCAGTTGATCTCCGATAAGGTCCGGGTGCTGGAGCTGCGCAAGGACCAGTTGACGGACGTGGAGGGTCTGCGTCAGAAAAAAGGAATCACGCCCGAACAGGTGACCGAGGTGCTGGGGCTGGGTGGGGATTCATCAGACAACATTCCCGGTGTTCCGGGCATCGGTCCCAAGACGGCGACGGAACTTATTAATAGATATGGGACGTTGGAGGGGGTGCTGACGCACGTCGACGAAATCGCCGGCGCCAAGCGTCAGGAAAACCTTCGAAACTATGCGGAACAAGCCCGGATGAGCCGGGAACTGGCGAAACTGGATTCGACGGTCCCCCTGGAGGTGTCGCTGGACGCCCTGAAGGTCCGTGAGCCCGACCGCAAGGTCCTGCTGGATCTGTTCGGACGGTGGGGGTTCCGGAAGTTCACCGAGGAACTGCTTGCGGAGATGCCCGAACGCAAGATGACGTATCACGTGGTGGACAGCGAGGCGGCTTTTGCGGAGTTCCTGAAGCAATTGGACGCGCAGAAGGAAGTCTCGGTGGACCTGGAGACCACGTCGGTGAACCCGGTGGAGGCCGAGATCGTGGGGCTGAGCTTCTCGTGGAGGGAACAGGAGGGGTATTACCTGCCCCTGCGGGGGCCTCTGGGTTCGCGCGTGCTTGACGGGCGCAAGACGCTCCAAGCACTGAAGCCGATGCTGGAAGATTCGGGCGTGGGCAAGGTGGGACAGAACCTGAAGTATGATTCGCTGGTGCTTGCGGGGGCGGGGATTTCGTTGAAACCGATTGCGTTCGACACAATGGTGGCCAGCTACACGATCAACCCGGGCCGGCAGAGTCACAGTCTGGATTCCCTGGCCCAGGATCACCTTGGGCGTCGGAAGCAGCCGATCACGGAACTGATCGGGACGGGACGCAAGCAGATCTGCATGGACCAGGTTCCGGTGCAGGCGGTGTCGGAATACGCGATCGAGGACGCGGAACTGGCGTGGTGTCTGACGGGAGTCCTGCGCGAGCAACTGATCCAGGGGGAGTTCGAGAACCTGTATCGCGAGGTCGAGCTGCCTCTGATCCAGGTGCTGCGCGACATGGAGCTTGTGGGGATCCGCGTGGACACGAAGCTCCTGGGAGAGATGTCGGAGGCGTTCGGGGGGCGACTGGAGGAGTTGAAGAAGGACATCTACGCAGCAGCCGGCCGGGAGTTCAACATCGATTCCCCGAAACAGCTGGGGCAGGTGCTGTTCGAGGAGTTGAAGCTGCCGACGCGTCGGAAGACCAAGAGCGGATTTTCGACGGACCAGGAGGTGCTGGAGTCGCTGGCGGCGCTTCATCCGCTACCGAAGCTGGTGCTGGAACACCGGGGACTGTCGAAGCTGAAATCGACCTACCTGGACGCCCTGCCGAAGATGGTGAACGCGAAGACGGGACGCATCCACGCGTCGTTCAACCAGACGGTGACGTCGACGGGTCGGCTGAGTTCGTCGGAGCCGAACCTTCAGAACATCCCGGTCCGGACGGAAGAAGGCGGCCGCATTCGACGGGCGTTCGTTCCGGGAGAGCGCGACCAGGTGCTCCTGAGCGCGGATTATTCGCAGATCGAGCTTCGACTGCTGGCGCACCTTTCGGGCGACCCGGCGCTGGTTCGGGCGTTCAACGAGGGACGGGACATCCACGCGTTCGTGGCCTCCCAGGTGAACGACGTGGCGCTGGACGAGGTCACCCCGGAGATGCGACGTCATGCCAAGGCGGTGAACTTCGGGATCATGTACGGGTTGAGTCCGTATGGGCTTTCGCAGCAGCTGGGGATCAGCGGACAGGAAGCGCAGCAGTTCATCGAGGATTATTTCCGTCGCTATCGCGGGGTGGCGGAGTTCATGCGCCGGCTGCTGAGCGAGACACACCAGAAAGGCTATACGACGTCGGTGCTGGGACGTCGGTTCTACGTGAGCGGGGTGCGGGAACCCGGGACGGACGGGGAGAAGGAAGGATATCGACAGCTCAACGCCGCCGAGCGGTTCGCCGTCAACTCGACGTGTCAGGGCTCGGCCGCCGAACTGATCAAGCTGGCGATGATCGGCATTCATCATGAGCTGTCCGGTCGTCCGAGGACGCGCATGCTGCTTCAGATCCACGACGAACTGGTGTTCGAGGTCCCGAAGAATGAGGTGGACGACCTGACGGAGATCGTGCAGCGGCAGATGACGGGGGTGCTGACGCTGCGTGTTCCGCTGGTGGTGAACGTGGGCGTGGGCCTGAACTGGCTGGAGGTGAAGTGAGGTGGAAGCGCCTCGTCCGTCGGTCGTGGTGGTGGGTCTTGCGGGGGGAATCGCCTCGGGCAAAAGCCTGGTGGCGTCGATGCTGGGTGAACTGGGGGCGAGGGTGCTGAACGCGGACGAGATCAACCACGAGGTGCTGCGCGAGACAAAGATCGTCGCGAGGATCGTGGAGCGCTGGGGCCGCGACGTGCTGGATGATTCCGGCGAAGTGGACCGTCGCAAGCTGGCCGAGAAGGTGTTCAACGACGTGGAAGAGGTGAGGACCCTGGAAGGGATCGTGCACCCGGAGGTGTGCCGGCGGATCACGGCAGCGATCGAGGAGGAAAAGGACAGGGGCCGGGACGGGGTGGTGGTGATCGACGCGCCGCTGCTTTTCGAGGCGGGACTGGAGCGTCAATGCGACCGGATCGTGTTCATCGAGGCTGCGGAGGAGGTCCGTCTGGAACGGGTGACACGGAACAGGAACTGGAATGGAAAGGAGCTTGCCAGGAGGGAAAGACACCAGAAGCCGTCAAGTTACAAGAAGGAGCATGCCGATATCGTTATCAGGAACAGCGGTTCGACCGGGGCATTGAGGGAAGAGGTCGAGCGGCTGTGGCAGGACCTCACCCGCCGGAATTCTCCATAACGAATCATCCCGGGCGTTCGGGAGTTGGCGTGACTCCGCACGATTTCCACGGAGACCCTTCCAGAACGGGGTAACGGATATTTCTTTCCCGGCACGACGGTGGCGGGAAACTCACTTGTTGACTTAAGGAGGTATTTTGACATGGCGCGTGCCAAAGGATCCAAGCCGAATTCGGACAAGCCGACCGGCAACACGAAACCGACGCAGAACAACCGGGAGTTTCAGGGGAACGTGGCGCCCCGGGAACGTGAAAACCGTCCGTCAGCACAGTCCAAGTCCCGGCCGGAGAACCGACAGCCGGCACCCGCTCCGTCGAAGGCAGTCGCGGCGACCGAAACGGCGCCTGAGCCGATGCCCGAAGTCCAGTCGGAGACCGCGATCAACGAGAAGTACGAGGAGGTCAAGCGGGGCGAGGTGCACATCACCGAACTCCAGAAGATGACGATGGCGGAACTTCTGAAGGTGGCCCGCAAGGAAAACCTTTCGGAATATTCGGGTCTGAAGAAGCAGGACCTGATTTTCAAGATCCTGAAGAACCGTGTGAAACAGAACGGGCTGATGTTCGGTGAGGGGGTCCTGGAAGTGCTGCCCGACGGTTTCGGGTTCCTGCGCAGTCCGGATTACAACTACCTGCCGTGTCCGGACGACATTTACATTTCGCCCTCGCAGATCCGTCGATTCGGGATCAAGACGGGACACATCGTGGCCGGTCAGATCCGTCCCCCGAAGGAATCCGAGCGGTATTTCGCGCTTCTGCGGGTGGAAGCGATCAATTACGAGAACCCGGCGACGGTTTCGGAGGTGGTGAACTTCGACGACCTGACGCCGCTGTTTCCGGACGAGCGGCTGATCCTGGAACACGAGGGCGGGGACATCGCGATGCGGATCATGGACCTGGTCAGTCCGATCGGGAAGGGTCAGCGAGGACTCATCGTGGCGCCGCCCTACACGGGGAAGACGGTGCTGCTGCAGCAGATGGCAAAGTCGATCATCCACAACAACCCGGAATGCTACGTGATCGTGCTGCTGATCGACGAGCGTCCGGAAGAAGTGACGGAGATGGAACGTGCGGTGGACGCCGAGGTGATCAGCGCGACGTTCGACGAGCCGGCCAGTCGACACGTTCAGGTGGCGGAGATGGTGATCGAGAAGGCCAAGCGGATGGTGGAGTACAAGAAGGACGTGGTGATCCTTCTGGACTCGATCACGCGACTGGCGCGGGCGTATAACAACGAGATGCCTCATTCGGGTCGTATTCTTTCGGGTGGTGTGGACGCGGCGGCGCTCCAGAAACCGAAGCGGTTCTTCGGAGCGGCGCGGAATATCGAGGAGGGCGGGAGCCTGACGATCATCGCGACGGCACTCATCGACACGGGCTCGCGGATGGACGAAGTGATCTTCGAGGAGTTCAAGGGGACCGGCAACATGGAACTGCACCTGGACCGCCGTCTGATGGAGAAGCGGGTGTTCCCGGCGATCGACGTGGTGCTTTCGGGTGTGCGTCGTCCGGAGCTTTACGTGGACGCCGAGGAGCTGCGACGGATGTGGATCCTTCGGAAGGTGCTCAACGAGATGAACCCGGTGGAGGCGATCGAGCTGCTGATCAGCAAGATGAAGAAGTCACGGAGCAACGCGGAGTTCCTGATGTCCATGTCGGCTTAGGCCGACGTCTCGACATTTCAGAACGGACTGTCCGATTTGATGTTCCTGACGATTGGTCGGGGATGTCAACTCGGACAGTCTGCTTATGGAGCAGGCCACGATTTTGCTTGGCACGTCTATCGCGCACGCGGTATGCTGACCCTCCCAACATTCCTCGACATCGGGGCTCACGGAAAGATCGTGTCAGGTTCCAGAGGAGAAGCCCGTCATGCTGAGCAGGCGTTTCCTGAAGGAGTTCGAGAACCCGTCCAACGAGTGGCGGTTCGCGCCGTTCTGGTTCCTCAATCACCGCCTGGAGGATGAGGAACTGATCCGGCAGATCCACGAGATGAACGACGCCGGGATGGGGGGATTCGTCCTGCACGCCCGTCACGGCCTGCTGACGCCTTACCTGTCGAAGGAATGGATGGACCGGATCGAGACGTGCTGTGCCGAGGCGAAATCGCTGGGGATGTGGGCGTGGCTGTATGACGAGAACAACTGGCCGAGCGCACAAGCCAACGGGATGGTGTTTGCGGAACACCCGGAATATCGGATGAGCCAGTTGTATATCTCAATGCAGGAAGCGGTGACGGGCCCGCTGAACGTGTCGATGGAGCTGCCCGACAAGGATGAACTCGGGATGGTGCTTCTGGCACCGACGGACGAGGAAGGAAAGATCCGCTATGACGGGAAACGCCGGGTCCGCGACCTGACCCGTTCTCTGAGGGGCGCCCTGCTCAAGACACGAATCCCGGCGGGGAACTGGACGGTGCTGGTGCTGTCGCGGTGCTACGCAGGCAGCCGGTTCTTCCGGCACCTGACGGACACGCTGAACAGGGACGCCTGCAAACTGTTCATCCGGCACACACACGAGGCCTACGCCAGGCGACTGAGAAAATATTACGGCAAGACGGTGAAGGGCATCTTCACGGACGAGCCGTCGAGCTGCTACGCGTCCCGGAGCGATTCGATCCACTGGACGCCTCAGCTGCCGAAGGCGTTCGCTCACGACCACAAGTATCCCCTGACGGACGCCCTGCCGGCGCTGTTCTTCGACGTGGGACCTCAGACGGCCAGGTATCGCTGCGACTTCTTCGCCACCGTGCTGAAACTTTATGCTGCGTCTTACTTCGGCGCGATCGAGAACCACTGCAAGTGGAACCGCATCCTGTCTATCGGCCACCTCTGCCGCGAGGGAGAACTGCGCTGGACGATGAAGGACCAGATGGATTTCTTCGCGGTGACGGACCGCATGCACTACTCAGGAGTGGATACGCTGAGAAGCACGATCTGGCCGGAAGACGTGGCGAACATGGTCAGCGTGAAGCTGGCCAGCTCGGCGGCACACCTGCTGGAAAAGCCTCGGGTGATGAACGAGTCTTGGGGACTGGCCTCGGGCTGGAAGCTGGACCTGGAAGAGATGAAGCTGCTCGGGGACTGGCACGTCGTGCTGGGCTCGAATTACTTCATGCCCCACGCGTTTTATTACTCGATCGACGGCGTGCGCAAGTGGGAATGCGCTCCGGACGAGTTCTACCACGAACCGTATTGGCCGTATTACCGGCACATGGCGGACCGACTGGCCCGACTGTCGATGGTGTTCACGGGGGGACAACACGTGGCCCCGGTGGCGGTGCTGTATCCGGTTCGCACGTGCTGGGCCGCGCAGCCGGGACTGGCCAAGACGGACGCTCAGGCGGACCAGTTGGGTCAACAGGTGCAGAAGACGTTCTTCGAACTGAGCGAAGAACTTCTGCGTGCGCGGCTGGATTTCGATTACCTGAGCGAGGAGATCCTGCAAAAGGCGGAGTTCTCCGGGGGACGCGTGGTGGCGCGGGGAAAAGGACACAAGGCCCTGGAGGAGTTCCAGGTGCTGATCCTGCCCGAGATTTCCGTGCTGGACCGCGACACGGCGCGTGCCATCGACGACTACGTGACCGACGGAGGGCGACTCTACGTGGTGGGGAACCGGCCGGCCGCGTACACGGAAACAGGAACGGACCCAGCCATCGGGACGTGGCTTGAAGACCTGGCGAACGCGCACCCGGAACGCGTGACCTTCTTCGACAAGGTGACGCCCGAATTGATCGCACACATCGGGGATGCCGTCCAACGAGACTTGCACATCGAGAACAATCGCGACATCGTGGCGCTGCAGCACCGTCGCAAGGAAGGAAGCGTCTTTTTCCTGCTGAACACGTCGCGCTCCAGCACGTTCACGGACGTCAGTGTGTCGCTGGCCGCCGCGGGCACGCCCAGCCTGATGGACCCGACGACGGGTCGGATTCATCCGCTGACGAACTTCCGTCACGACGGCGAACGCACGGTGCTGACCATGGACTTCGCCCCGCGTCAAAGTCACCTGATCCTGCTGGAGCCGGCTTCGGGAACGTCGAAGCTGGACACCGAACCGGGCGACGAGAAACTGAGACTTCGACCGAGTGCCGATGAACGGGTGCTGGCCGAGCTTTCCGGACCGTGGGCATTCACCGCTGAGAAGGGGAATTACCTTCCGCTGACGGAGTACAGTCTGCGCCATGGGACGACGACCCGCTGGAACCTGGACGAATGGCGGGAAGCAACCCTGACCCACCAGACCCGGTTCGAAGTGCGCAGCAAGCCGACGTGGTGCCGATTGATCCTGGACGGGTTGATGCGACAGGAATGCTTCGACGGATGGGGGATCGTCCCGGTCAAGGTGCGTTTGAACGGGGTGGAATTGAAGGAGTTCGTCCCGTCGGACCATTACGATCGCCTGTGTTACGAAGTGGATGTGCTCGCAGCGCTGCGCGAGGGAATCAACACGCTGGAGGTCAGCAACGGCAGCGGCGGGATGGGTCCGAACGCGCACCTGGTGCAGCCGGTGGTCCTGGTGGGGGATTTTGCGGTCGCTTCCACCGACCACGGGGACGTCATGGACGCGCCGAAGACGACACTGGCACAAGGCGACTGGACCCGGGAGGGGTTCCCGTACTTCTCGGGCATCGGAAGTCTGAAGAAGGAAATCGAGCTTCCGGAGTTCGTCGGGCGAACTTTTATCCGGTTCGAGCGCGTTGCGGGGTGTGTCGAGGTTCTGGTCCACGGGAAGTCCGCCGGGGTGGTCCTGTGGCCGCCTTATGAACTGGAGTTGACCGGTTTCCTGGTCCCGGGGATCAATCAGATCGAACTGCGCATTGCCAACACAAACTACAACCTGTTCATGCGAGAGCCTTTGGGTTCCGGACTGTGCGATCGCACAATCCTGGTCCTGTCCGGCTGACAGCGCGTAACACCAGACGCACAAATGGGTTACGTCTCCATCGATGTGTTGGGCGAATGCGGGGGCACTCTTCCTGATCCGCACCATTTCGATTTCGCTTGGCAGAACCTGCCCGTACGGTATGCTGATTCCTGTGAGTTCCCGGCACAAGGGGTGACCGGGAGAAAATGGTGCTTCAAACGGAGAGAGCCGGTCATGCTGAACAAACGCTTCCTGAAAGAATTCGATAATCCCTCCAATGAATGGCGGTTCGCGCCGTTCTGGTTTCTCAATCATCGTCTGGAGGACGAGGAACTGATCCGCCAGATTCGCGAGATGCGTGACGGGGGGTTGGGTGGGTTCATCCTGCACGCGCGTCACGGACTGCTGACGCCTTATATGTCGGAGGAATGGCTGGACCGGATCGAGACGTGCTGTGCCGAGGCGAAATCGCTGGGGATGTGGGCGTGGCTGTATGACGAGAACAACTGGCCGAGTGCCCAGGCCAATGGCCGGGTGATTGCGGAACACCCGGAATATCGGATGAGTCAGTTGTACATCTCGATGCAGGAAGCGGTGACGGGACCCCAGACCCTGTCACTGGAGTTGCCCGGACAGGACGAAATCGGGGTGGTTCTGCTGGCGCCGACGGACGCGGAAGGGAAGATCGATTACAGTGGGAAGCGTCGGGTTCGTGAACTGACCTCTTCCGTGCGAGGCGCCCTGCTCAAGACACGAATCCCGGCGGGGAACTGGACGATACTGGTGCTGTCGCGGTGCTACTCGACCAGTGGTTTTTTCGGAACCCTGACGGACACGATGAACAAGGACGCCTGCAAGCTGTTCATCCGGTACACGCATGAGGCCTATGCCAGGCGACTGAAGAAATATTACGGCAAGGCCGTGAAGGGGATTTTCACGGATGAACCGTCGAGCTGTTACGCATTCCGGAGCGATTCGATCCACTGGACGCCTCAACTGCCGAAGGCGTTCGCCCGTGACCACAAGTATCCCCTGGCCGACGCCCTGCCGGCACTGTTCTTCGACGTGGGTTCCGAGACGGTCAAATATCGCTGCGACTTCTATAACACGGTGCTTCGGCTTTACGTCGAGGCCTTCGCCAGATCGATCGAGGATCACTGCGACCGTCGGGGCATCCTCTCCATCGGACACCTTAACGGGGAAGGGGAACTTCGTCAGACCATGAAGGAGCAGCTGGACTTCTTCACGGTGACCCAACACATGCACTACTCGGGGGTGGACACCCTCACGAGCACGACGTGGCTGGACGAGCGCCCGAAGAACCTGATCAGCGTGAAGCTGGCCAGCTCGGCGGCACACCTGCTGGAGAAGCCCCGCGTGATGAACGAGTCGTGGGGACTGGCCTCGGGCTGGAAGCTGGACCTGGAAGAACTGAAACTGCTGGGCGACTGGCAGATCGTGCTGGGTTCGAATTACTTCATGCCCCACGCGTTTTATTACTCGATCGACGGCGTGCGCAAGTGGGAATGTCCCCCGGACGAGTTCTATCACGCCCCCTATTGGCCCTACTACCGGAACCTGTCGGACCGTCTGGCCCGATTGTCGATGGTGTTCACGGGGGGACAGCACGTGGCCCCGGTGGCGGTGCTGTATCCGGTTCGCACGTGCTGGACGTCACAAACGGAACTGGTCAAAACAGACGCCCATGCGAACCAGATGGGCGAGAAAGTGCAGAAGACCTTCTGGCAGTTGAGCGAGGAACTGCTGCACGCACGACTGGACTTCGATTACATGAACGAGGAGATCCTGCAGAAGGCGGAGCTGTCGGGCGGACACATCGTGATCCGGGGAAAGGGGAAGAAGCATCTGGAGGAGTTCCAGACCCTGATCCTGCCCGAGATTTCCGTGCTGGACCGCGACACGGTGCGTGCCATCGACGACTACGTGACCGACGGAGGGCGACTCTACGTGGTGGGGAACCGACCGGCCGCTTACACGGAAACGGGAACGGACCCGACCATCGGGACGTGGCTTGAAGACCTGGCCAAGGCACACTCGGGACGCGTGCTCTTTTTCGACAAGATCACACCCGAACTGATCACACACATCAGCGATTCGATTTTCCGTCACGTGCGCATCGAGGAGAACCGCGACATCGTGGCTCTGCATCACCGTCGCAAGGAAGGAAGCGTCTTCTTCCTGCTGAACTCATCGCGCTCCCACACGTTCACGGACGTCAGCGTGTCGCTGGCCACCGTGGGCACACCCAGTCTGATGGATCCGGCCACCGGTCGGATTCATCCGCTGACGAACTTCCGTCACGACGACGGCCGCACGGTGCTGACCATGGACTTCGCCCCGCGTCAAAGTCACCTGATCCTGCTGGAACCGGTGGATGAGGCGTCGAAACTGGATGCCGAGCCGGGCAACGAATTCCTCCGGCTGCGTCGCGCTTCGGACGAACGTGTGCTGGCGGAACTGGCCGGTCCCTGGACATTTACCGCCGAGAAGGGCAATTATCTGCCCCTCGTGAAATACACATGCGAGCACGGCAACGCCAATCGTCGGGGTCTGGAAGAATGGTACAGGGGGACACTGACCTACGGCGCCGATTTCACGGTGCGCACGAAGCCGACGTGGTGCCGACTGATCCTGGACGGGCTGATGCGACAGGAGCGTTTCGACGGTCTGGGGATCGTTCCGGTGAAAGTGCGTCTGAACGGGGTCGAACTGAAGGAACTCGTCCCATCAGATCATTACGACCGTCTGTGCTACGAGGTGGACGTGACCGAGCATCTGCGTGAGGGAGCAAACCACCTGGAGGTCCACAACGACACGGGCGGGATGGGTCCGAACGCGCACATGGTGCAGCCGGTGGTCCTGGTGGGGGATTTCGCGGTCGCTTCCATCGACCAGGGCGACGTCATGGACGCGCCGAGAGTGACACTGACGGAAGGAGACTGGACCCGGGAGGGATTCCCGTATTTCTCGGGCATCGGAAGTCTGAAGAAGAGCATTGATCTTCCGGAGTTCGTCGGAAGGACTTTCATCCGGTTCGAGCAACTGGCCGAAAGCGTGGAAGTGGTCGTCAACGGTCAGTCCGCCGGGGTGATCCTGTGGCCGCCTTATGAACTGGAACTGACCGGTTTTCTGGTTCCGGGCAGCAACCAGCTCGAACTGCGCGTTGCCAACACGAACCACAACCTCTTCGCGCGCGAGCCATTGCCCTCGGGCGTGATGGGTCGCGTCGTCATCGTGTCAGGCTGAGACGACCGGATACCGACTCCTTTCTCACCGGTATCCCTGTGAAGCGCGCTGGTACTCGTTGACGGAGCCGTCTTCGTCCGCCGACACGTCTTCTTCGTCGGTGTCCTCGGTCGAGTTCATGCCCAGGGTGTGGACGGACTGTTCAGTCACCAGTCCGGGAGGCGTCACGCAATTGTTGACGGAGGGCTCCGCGAGACCCACGTGGAGCCCGTTCTTTTCCGAAGCGGGTCCACCGAAGCTCTGCACGAGGTCCACGACCTCGGCGAACATGAGCTTGGACAGGTCTTTCATCTCACACGTCAGTCCGGACGTCCTCTGGATGGCGGCGTCAAGCTCACTCATCCCCGCCAGAAGCAGTCGTGCGTGTCCCCGCTCCCTGGCCCGGACCTCGATCAGCGAGTTCAGGGCATCGGCAACCTGCTTCAGGTAGTCCTTGCGACGGAGGTAGAGCCTCCTGTCGAGGTCATACTCCCCCCGGGCAAGCTCGCGGATGACGTATTCCAGTCGATAGGCCGGTCCCGCGATGCGGTGTGAGTGATGGACCATGTAATAGAGACTCAGGCCGGTGAACAGCACGGCCAGGCCGGCGTTGATCTCGATGGAGTACTGGAAGAGCGAGCCCCGGAAGAAGAAGAACAGCGACAGCGTGGCCAGGACGATCCCACCCACCAGGCTCAGCACCAGAAGCAGCCAGGTCACCAGATACTTGAACTGGAACTCCCTGTCGATCAGGTATATCCGGCGCTTGTAACCGCTCTTACCTCCCATGATTCACCTCCAGGTTCAAGGAACCGCCTTTTTATTTATCGTCCCCGTCCTTCGACGGGTTTAATGAGACCGCGATATCCACCATTTTCTCCAGGCATCGGGGGTTTCTCCAAAATTCTGGTGCGTCAACGTTTGAAGCCCTTTGACCACGTCTTTGCGCTGGTCGACCGGACCGTATTCCAGGTGATCGATCAGCTTCGGCACGCAGCGGTCGTCATTGATCATCACCAGGGCCCGGATGGCCGCCCGGCTCAATACAGGGCTTTCCTCCTCCAGAGCACTGGTGAGGGCGTCCACGGCCGCGTCGGCCTTCAACAGCCCCAGGGCGTCCGCCGCGGAGGCTCGCAGGGGCGTGCTGCCCCTTTCAAGCACGTCCAGCAGGGGCGGGACCGCCTTGGGATCGTTCAACGGTCCCAGTCCACCGATGAGGATCAGCCGGGCATCCTCGTTCCGACCCTCCTGACAGTACTTGAGGACCAGTCCTCTCACTTTTTCATAAGCCTTTCCCGCTTCGCCACGTCGGGTGGCACTGGTCTTCGAATCTTCCGGACTGACCGGTGCCAGGAGCGCCTTTTTCTGACTCAGGAGCAATTGGACCAGTCCGTTGGCGCAGGATGAGCGCACCAGACGATCATCGTCATCCAGGTTCTCCTTCAGCACGTCAGCGGTGTTCTCGTCGGCCACGCTCGCCAGGGCCTGAATCACCGTCAATCGCAGGTCTTTCGGCGTCCTCTTGAGCAGATCGGTCAACAGGGGACGAGCCTCGGAAGACTTCATCTGACCCAGTGCCCGGATGACGTTGGGATGCACTCCGAGTCCCTTCGTCTTGAGGTCGTCCAGCAGGACCGCTTCCGACGCACTGTCCTTCTCCATCACACCCAGAAGAGAGGACAGGTACCCACGCTCCTCATTTGCGGCTTTCTTGTAGCGCTCGACCAGCAGCGGCAAGGCCGGCTTCCCCAGGGCGACGATCCGACTTCCGGCGTAGTTGCGTCTGATGTTGGTCTGCTCGTCGTCCAGCAGCACGGCGAGATAGGCTTTGACCGCCTCGGCGGTCGTGAGGGTCTCCGGGTTTTTAGGCAGCTCGGCCGCCCCGGCCCGCACGCCTGCCGCGCAGGTCAGCAACACCAGTGCCACCATCGCACCGGTCTTCATCGCGCATACGCCGCGCTCAGGGAGTAAGAACCAGGACACTCGCATTAGGCTGTTTCTCCGCATAGTATTTCCGCATGAACTTCGCCCGTCCCAACAGAGCCTGCTGGGCCAGAGTCAGAGCCTGACGACTGTAGAAGACGTCCGCGGTCCCTCTCAGGTCGAGGACGCTGGTGGACTGGGCTCCGGGATTGGCGGCGATCATGGACCCCATGATCAACGGGGTTCCCCGCAGGTCCACGTCCACGGTGGCGTTGCCCAGGTTGGTGATCACAACGAGTCCGGCATAGTTGAACGTGCCACCGAACTGGACGTCGCAGTCGATGACCAGGACCCCCACACCGGTCAGGTTGCCGGTCATGTGCAGGGTGCCCCCGGAGGAATTGCGCATGGCCACCACACGGGGCTGGCTGATGGTGCCGAAGCTGCCGCTCGTGGGCTTTCCATCTCCGTCGAGCCAGACGTGGTTGTCATAGACGTATTCGGCCATGTCGGCATAGTTCTGTGCCAGCGTGACGATGTCCGAGGCGCTCAGAGGATCGGTCTGACCGGTGGGATTGGGCAGGGAGACATTATAGACCGAAGCGTTTTCCACCCCGCCGGACCCGTCGGTGCCCTGAACACGGTACGTCTTGTTTCCAAGCTCGGAGATGATTTCGGAGACGGAGGGATTGTCGTGGACACCGATGCCCACGGCGTCCGGTCCGCTGCCGGAGCCGTCCACGCAATCGGAGGCCTTCAGCGATTCGAAGGGGACCGACGAGGGGATGTTGGTGTCCAGTCCCACGACGTGGGGCGGCGATCCCGAGAAATTCGCCAGCGAGTTCGGATTGTAGAGATTGATGGCCGCCAGGAGGTCGGGCATGGTCGGGGGAGTACGGTGGACCACCACTTCGAGCTGACGCAGTGTTCGTCCACTGACACCCCGTGCGATCACGAGGTATTGTCCCTCCACACCCCCATAGTCCTCGGTAATGAGCATGGAGTACGTTCCGTAGAGGGCCCCGTTGGGACAATAGATGGTGTCGAGGTCGAGGGCCTCGTGGTTCTGGTTGGCGAACTGCGGGTCGAACTGTCCCCCGACGATCTTGGCCTTGGCCCGTTCGACGGCGATCTCCGCAACGGTCAGGGCCCGCACACGATTCACCGCTTCCTGGGTCGAGGTCGCGTTCGCCGCCGAGGCGATCACCATCGCCGCACAGGTCAGTCCCAGCACCAGTGCGAAGATGACCACCACCAGCAATGCGGAGCCTCTTTCACGACAGCCGTTCATGACCCACCTCCACTCGTGCTCACCGGCATCCTTCCCTCTGAACACCCCGTCATGCAGAAGACCTCCTCAATTTCGAAGCTTGACCGACGTCGTGTGCGACGCCCGGATATAGTGCCCCGGACTCTGGGGGTCGGCGCGCAGCACGGTAAGCGTCAATTCGATGCTGCCCTCATCACGCAGATATTTCATGCGGAAATCCGATGCACTGTCGCAGATGACGGTCTCGCCTCCCCCGGCCACCTTCACCACCTTGCCGGGTTCGGCGCCTTGAGCCGGCTGGTATCTGAACGCCTCGATCGGTCCCCACTCCAACAGGTCGGCGGACGGGTCGTAGCCGGTGCAGCGACTGAAACTGATCTGGGTCACGTCCTGGTCGTAGTACTGATCCGCCGGGTTCGGGTTGACCCCGACGGCCCAGCCGGTGCAGCCTTCACCACTGTCCTTGAACTCACGGACCATCACCTCCAGACACTGACGGGCCTGCTCCTGAACGGTGCCCTGCGTGAGCGTCCGCGAGTTCACACCGATCCCCACCAACAGGGCGTGCACACCCACCGCCACCGCCAGTGCAATCAGCACTGAAGCGATGAGCACCTCCAGCAGGGTGAAGCCGCCCGTCCCGGGATATCGTGTCGTGTTCTTCAGCATCCGGACTCTCTCACACTCCTCTGATCAATAGTTCGTCACTTCCGTCATCAGCCGCATCGAGCGTTCCTCACCGGTGATCCCGCGCCACACCAGTTCCACCTCCACGATCTTGACCGTGCCTTCGGCGTTTTCCGAAATGATGACACGGCCCACCTGGGTGGAGCCCGCCGCGTTGGTCAGCTTGACCGTGCGTCCGTCATTGCCCAGACCCGTCGCCTCGAAATGCTGGGGAAGGTTCACGTAATCCACCTGGGTGTACCCGAGCGTCTGGACGGTCTCCAGAATCCCGGAGGCGGCGTTGACGGCAATATTCAGCTCGTTATTCATTTCCTCAAGCTGGACATTCTGGGCGATGGCCGCCAAAAAGGCGGGGATGGCGATGGCCAGAATGGCCAGACACACCATGACCTCCAATAAGGAGAACCCCCTCGACCCTGTTCGCAACTCATTGCCGTTGCTGCACTTAGGCTCCGGCATAACTTCGCCTTCTGTCAGACCGAACGGTGGTACAAAAAAGGGGAAGCCCACTCTGGCTTCCCCCACCCATCTCATATTCGGCCTGCGCCTAGGGAAATCATTACCTATTCGGGACGGCAAGTCAAATTTACCGGACGGCGAATAGACCAGGGAGTCCTTGCCAATCGCCGGATTGTGGGGCAAACTGGGGTGGTTCTTGTCCGATGGAGACGACCATGACCGGCGACAAACCGCAACTCAGGGCATTGGAGATCCTGCCGATCCGTCAGGGCGGTCGGGACGTCATCTGTCTGCGCGATCCGTCCGGACTGGCCCCGGAACCGGTCTTCCTCGATCCGGAAACTTTCTTCGTCGTCAGTCTGTTCGACGGTCAGCACACCGTGCTGGACATCCAGGAGGCGTACGTGCATCGCGTGGGCGGGCTGTTGTTCTCGGACCGCATCCGTGCGATCGTGCGGGAACTGGATGAGCACCACCTGATGGAGACGCCCGAGTTCGAGATCTACCGCGACGCGACCATCGAGGAGTTCCAGGCGGCGCCGGTACGCACGCTCGGGGAGATGTTGTCCTATCCGCGTGAGCCGATTGCGCTTGCGGAGATTCTTGGCTCGATGCTGAAGCAGGCGCCCGCGGTCGAGCCGGGACAGCGCCCGGGCCGACTGCGCGGACTGGTGGCGCCTCACATTGATTACGAGCGCGGGGCGCCGGTGTATGCCCACGCGATGCGCGAAGTCGAAGGGCTTCGGGGGCCTCAACTTGTGGTGATTCTGGGGACGTCGCATGCGCCGGCGAAGAACCGTTTCGTGCTGACGCGCAAGCACTTTGCGACGCCCCTGGGGCAGGCGACAACGGACGTGGAGTTCGTGGAATCGCTGTCAAATCGACTGCCTTTTGACGCGTTTGAGGACGAAATCAACCACCGAAACGAGCACTCCATCGAGCTGGAGGTGGTGTGGCTGAAGTATCTTCTGCGTGAGCCGGAGGCGCTGCGGATCGTGCCGATCCTGTGTGCAGGCCTGGACGACGTGATGAAGGCGGGCAAGCCGCTGCGGGAGGACGAGGCGTTTTCGGCGATGGTGGAAGCGATTCGTGAGACGTCGGAGCGTTTGCGTCGGCCGACGCTGGTGCTTGCGGGGGCGGATCTTAGTCACGTGGGGCCCCAGTTCGGGGACCGGTGGGGAGTGAACGCGGGGAAATTGTCGGAGGTGCGGGAACTGGACATGTCGTTCCTGATGAAGGTGGGACGGGGCGACGGGGCGGGGGC
>CAZVTD010000034.1:0-2187 GCA_964629945.1 uncultured Planctomycetota bacterium
GAAGCGATCCTCCTCAAGAACGAGCGCGATATCATTCGTCAGCTTGTTGTCTATATCTTCGGCTCGAAATGGGAAAGTGAAGTCGAAAGGGTGTACAACACCATTCTCAAGGGACCCGCGGAGGTGCAGATCATCGAATAGGTCGGACCGGTTCAGACGGAGTGCGCCAATCCGGTTGCAGGTGGCACGTTGTCCGCTGTCAAGTGCTCTTATCGTCAGTTCATCTGACACGAGCCTTGTGCGACCGAGTATGAGCGTCTTGCGGAGACCCCGCGGGACACAGGAAAGAGGCGCACGTGCATACCGGAGAAGACCCTAGCTCGGCGTTTCCGGAGATGCTCCACGAGCGGAGACCTGTGCACAATCGCCTGCCGCGTCGCGAACGCCACAGTCAGCCACAGTCAGATTCATTTCTCACGACCGCCCTCTTCGGGCGGTCTTTTTTTCCCGCTTCAGCCTGCACGCCGCGGCGCTTTTCCCGGCGCAGCGGAACACCGGAACCTCTGCTGTCTTCCTATGATACGAAAGGGCAGGAGGGGGACGTTCCCCGTCCGCCCACAATACCGGCCTGCTGAGGAGGACGACACATGACACGAGGACACAGAAGCGGGAGTGGGGCCGAAGCGTTGGAGTGGGGGGATCTCAGTGCTCTCCATCGGCTCCGACAGATCAAGGAGGGGCAGAAGGCCTTCAGACGGGATTTTCAGGAGAATTGGCCGGGATGGTTGTTCTCGCTTGTCTTTCACACCGGACTGGTCATCTTGTCGCTGTTCATTGTACTGGGAGTGCCGGCCATCGCGCCGGAGAGGCCAACCATTTCTGTCGGGGAGGAATTCTTGCCCTCGTTGGAGGAACAACTTCCCGAGATGTTCAACGTCGGGTTGGTTGACCCCAAGTTCGAGGACCTTCCCCGTCTCGACGTCGATAAGAATGCTGAGGACACCGGTTACCTCGATGAAGGCAAAACCGGAGCACCACCCTACTTGTCTCTTGGTGGAAAACAACGCGGGCTCGGTGACGGGTTCGGGGGAAAGGGTGGACTGACAGGTCCCTTCGGCGGACGTGTAAAGACCCTGAACGAAACCGGTCTCGACGTGGTGTTTGTCTTCGACTCCACCGGCTCCATGGGAGGCGTCATCGCCGAGGCCAAGGTCAGAATCCGCCAATTGATGACCCTGGTCCACACCTACGTTCCCGAGGCACGCCTGGGACTGGTCACCTATCGCGATCTGCGGGAATTCGATCCCGTGGACTACGAGTACACCGTCAAGGCCAAGCAGCTTTCCAAGGATGTCACCCCCCTGGAGGCGTTCCTGAGGGGGGTGGATGCCTATGGCGGCGGAGACCAGCCCGAAGCCATCTACGAAGCACTCGAAACCGCCATGCATCTCAACTGGAACCAGGGCAGCACAAAGGTGATCATCCTCTTTGGCGATGCGCCGCCCCGTCCGGAGAATGACGGTCTCAACAGGGTCTATGCCCTTTGCCAGCAGTGGCGCAAAAAGGGAGGCGTGCTCTACTGCCTCGACACCAGTGGAAAAGCCTACGAAGGCTACAAGATAATGCCTGAGTTCAAGTCGATGGCCGAGGCGGGAGGCGGTGAAGCCTCTCTGCTGGAGAACCCGGCCGACCTCATCCGGAAGCTCGCGGTCTATATGTTTGGGGCCGAACACGAGAAGGACATTAACGGCATCGTCAAGGAGTTCTTTTCGGGGCCCAAGTCTGTGATGATCATCGATTGATCACAAGGCCCCAAGCCGGCCCGAGTCCAACCGCCTTCCCCCGTCCGGAACCCGGGCGGGGGAGGGTGGTAATCATGCCTGAAGGGAATTGACCCCGACGGGATTCCCCGCTATGATAACCTGTACACGTCCCCTGACGGGACCGGGAGGTCGGTCTGCCGGAAGGGATACACATGTTCGCTTGTCTTTACGACTGGAGAGGATGCGGATTGGCAATTCTCTTTTCGCTTCTTCGCTCTGGCCGACGCTCGGCCTTCATGTGCATTCTGTTGCTCGTTCTTTGCGGTTCGGCCGCTGCCCAGATCGAGGTCGGACCCGTCGACTCCGTTCCGGTGACCCCCGAGGGGATACGCAAGGTCATCGCCGAGCGGGTCGAAATGCTCCTCAAGGCCCAGCATGCCGACGGCTCCTGCGAGATCAACCAGAAGATCCTGCGAGACGTCAA
>CAZVTD010000034.1:2197-7084 GCA_964629945.1 uncultured Planctomycetota bacterium
CATCCGACGGCGCCAGGGCTCGCCACCAGCAGATCCGTCGAGACTTCAAGGGCGGCACCACGGCGATCTGTCTCCTCGCGCTGCAGCACTGTCATCCCCACCTCGAAGGCGATCTCGCGATGAGGACCCGACAGGCCATCGACAAGGGCATCGCCTGTGTGGTGGACTCCCCCTACGAATGCACCACCTACTCGGCGGCACTTGCCATTGCGACGCTTCATCTCCAGGACCCAGAACGCTATCGCAACAAGATCACCGTGTACACCAACATGCTCTGCAGCAGTCAGGCTCCCGGAGGACGCTTCGACGGAATGTGGGCCTATATCCTTACCCCTCCCAATAACCTCCCCACCCGCTCGCCCTTCAGTGGCAAGGTGACCGAATGGGGGGACAATTCCAACACGCAGATGGCCATCCTCGGCCTTTACCATGCCTATCGCGCCGGGATTCCCGTCCCGCCCGCCGTGCTGCGGAACACCCGGACACACTACCAGAAGACCCAGCAGGAAGATGGCGGATGGGGCTACAAGGACGATTTTCGTCCGCTCCCTTACGGTTCCATGACCGTCGCGGGGATCATCACCCTCAACCTCACCAATGAGCTGCTCTTCGCATCCACCTCCAAACCGTGCGAGCCGATGCCGAAGGACGAAGCCCTCGAGAAGGGCTTCCAGTGGCTTGATGGAAACCTCAACTACAAATTTCTCGACCTCTACGGACTCTACACCGTCGAGCGTCTGGGCATCCTCATGGGACAGCGCGAACTTCACGGCAAGGACTGGTTCAACATCGGTGCTGGAATTCTCCTGGCCAAGAAGGAATGGAACGTCGAGCTGGTTGACGACAAGAACTCCGTCGCCGGAACGGCGTTCGGTCTCCTCTTCCTGTCCAGGGGACTGGAGCCCATCATCATCCACAAGCTGAAGTGGAAGGGAAACGACTGGGACAACTCGCACTATGCCGTCAAGCATCTCACCGAATACATCAGCGATCGCTACCAGAAACCCAGACAGTGGCGCGTTGTGGACCTCGACGCCCCCCAGAACGTCCTCAACAGTGTCCCGATCCTGATGATCAACGGGAGACAGGCGCTTCGCTTCAGCAAGGAAGACCAGGAAAAGCTGCTGAACTACGTCAATGCGGGAGGCACAATCATTGGCGTGCCCTGCATCGGTGGAAAGGCCTTTGACGAATCCTTCCGCGAGCTCATGAAGACCCTTTTCCCCGAAAGCGCCCTGGCGGAACTCCCCGCGGACCATCAGATATTCTCCGCCCCGCGGGCCGTCACCCGCAAGGTGGTCGTCGAGGCCCTGTCCGTAGGGAAGGGCGACCAGGAACGCTGTGCCGTCTTCTACCTGCCCCAGGGAACCTGCTCTCAGTGGCACAGGTGGGCCAAGACGGACCAGTGGACCTTTGACCTGGGGGCCAATCTCTTTTTCTACATCGACCGCGTCTGGAGGGTCAGGATTGCCGCCCAGGAGGCTGAAAAAAAGCAGTAGATTCTGTTCTTTTGAACAATGACGGGTGGGAACCCCTTGACTGACGACAGGTTAGAGCGAATAATGTCATCGGAATTGTGAGAGTTTGTTCGCAGACCGTCGTACGTTCTGACTGCCGGTGGCACGGGGGAGGTGCCGGAGGGCAGACCACTGACCGGGAGACCCAGACTTGGGCCTCTTGAGGCAGGGGAGGGCAGGGGTGGACAGAAGATTTCAGAGACTGCTCAGCGAGGTCCTCTTTCCCGAGACCGGCTCCTTTTCGACCGAGCGCGTTTGGCAGCCGCCGACCGACCTCTTCGAGTGCGAGAACGGCTATGTGCTCAGGATGGAGGTTGCCGGGATGCGACGGGAGGACTTGCGCATCGAATTTGCCCAGAACGTCCTCACCATCACGGGGACACGTGTCGAGTCCTCCAAGCACAGCAAACTCGCGCTGAGACGTCTCGAAATCTCCTATGGTCCCTTCAAGCGCTCCGTGTGTCTCCCCGGTCTTGTCGATGCCGATCATATCGAAGCCAGTTACGAAAACGGGTTTCTTGAAGTGCTGCTTCCGAAAAGTTCTCCCAGACGAACGTCCATCAACGTGGACAGTGACGACTGAACTCGAAAAAATGACATGGAGCGATTCTATGCGCTATCTGGTGCCTTGCCTGACGGTCACCGCGGTCCTGCTCGTGACGGTTTCCTCGTTGTCGGCCCAGGTCAGCCGGGCCGAAATCGAGGAGGCCATCGACCGGGGTGTCAAATACCTCATCGATTCCCAGGATCCCGACGGACACTGGGCCTATAAGCCTCGTGGTGGAGCGGAATCCGAGGGCTACAAGGTCGGACATACCGCCTTGGCCGTCCTGGCCCTTCAGCACTCCGGAACCAAGCGGGCCGAAGCTCAGCTTGCCATCAAGAAAGGGCTCAGCTACATCCTCCAGCAGCCTCCTGAGTCGAAGACGTATTCCTCCGGACTCGTCCTGCAGGCGCTTTATGCGGACAGCGCCACCGAGCACGTCAAAATGGTGACCGCCTATGCCTGGATGCTCTGTGGCGGTCAAAAACGCGACGGCGTTCAGGAGGGCTCCTGGACCTATTCGCTGCCCAACGTTCCCGCAAATTGGGCCGCAAACGGCTTTGGTGGGGGATTGCCCACTCCTTCGGGCGGCCGGAGCGATAACTCCAATTCCCAGTTCGGAATCCTCGGACTGGTCTATGCACAGAAGGCCGGCTTCCAGGTTCCACGCATCATATGGGAGCGGGCGAAGAAATACTACGAAGGCTCTCAGCACGACGATGGCGGCTGGGACTATCTCTCTGATGCATATCGAGCCTCCCTGCCGGTGGGGGCACCCGAAGCCGCGGCACGTCGTCCCACCATCCCCATGACTCTCGCAGGAACTGTCTCCATTTACCTCTGTGATGAGATGTTGGCCGACAAGCGTCACCGTCAGTGCGAGGTTCCCCCGGCGAATGCGGCTCATGAGGCCGGCTTGAAGTGGATCGCCGAGCATTGGGCGACAAACCAGGGACCCTACGGCTGGTACGCCTGTGAAAGGCTCGGAATCCTCATCGGCTACAGCGAGTTTGGTGGACACGACTGGTACCAGGAGGGAGCCAGAGACGTCATGGGGGACATCGGTGGAGGCAACGACTGGCATGGACCGGTCGTCAACACCTCCTTCGCGGTCCTCTTCCTCGCACGCGGTCGGCACCCCATCATCATCAACAAACTCAAGCGTGAAGGCGACTGGAACCTCCACCGATACGATCTCAAAAACCTCATCGAGCACATCTCCGGTCCATGGCAGACCCCGTGTCAGTGGCGGATTGTGACCCTCGACGCCCCGGTCGATTTCCTCCTCAAGGTGCCCATCCTCTGGATCAGCGGACACGAGGCCCTCAAGCTCACTCCCGAGCAGAAGGAGAAGCTCAAGCAATACGTCGAGCGGGGCGGGACTATCCTGGGCGAGGCCTGCTGCTCCAAGAAAGCCTTTGACCAGTCATTCCGTGAACTGGTCAAGGAACTCTGGCCGGATAACGACCTCAACCCCCTCCCGAATCGTCATGCCATCTTTGAGGACTTCCGAAAGCTGGAGAGCCGTCCTACGCTGCTGGGCATGGCCCTGGATAAAGGACAGGGCCGATTGGGTGTCATTTACATTCCAAACGGGATTTCCTGTCGCTGGGAGGTGGGTGGAACGGGAGCGCGACAGCCTCTGGACGTCGGGGCCTGCATCTACCTGTACGTGGACAAAGTCAACAAGCGCGTCAAAGCCGAGGCGTCCGCACGGGGGGCCGAGCCAGCCGTTGCGGATAAGCCGTCCACACCCGCACGTCAGGGCGCCGACACATTCGGCGACACGGAGCGTTGATGGAGCCCGCACGTCCCTGTTGGATTCGTCAGCGGGACGACTCACTGGACGGAATGACAACATGAGTTCCCTTTCATTCTCGTGAAAGAACGGGCATGACTGAACAGAATAACGGATTACCGGAGCTTGGACTTCAGGGAGACGGCGACGAGGTACGTCTGCCTTCCGAACTCCCCATACTTCCTCTGCGCGACCTGGTCGTTTTTCCGTTTCTCATGATGCCTCTGCATATCGGACGTCCCAAGAGCGTCAAGCTGGTCGACGACGCACTCATCAGGGACCGGCTCGTCGCACTGGTCACCCAACGCGATGGCGCCATCGAAGATCCGACAAGTGACCAGCTTTACACCGTGGGCGTGGCGGCCAACATCGTGCGCATGCTGCGCATGCCCGACGACACCATCCGTGTCCTCACGCGCGGAATTGCCAGGGTCCGCATCAGGAAGTACACCAAGAACGAACCCTACATGGTCGCCGAGATCGAGCGTCTCCAGGACAAGGTGGAGGACGGCCTCGAGGTCAAGGCCCTCCAGCGCAACCTTTCAGAGAAGTTCCAGAAGCTCGTTGAACTGGTCTCCACGCTTCCGGACGAAGTGCAGATCGTCGCCGCCAAACTCGAAGACCCGGGACAGCTTGCCGATCTTGTCGCAAGCTCCATCAACATCAATATTGCCGACAGGCAGAAAGTCCTGGAAGAGATCGACGTACGCAAGAGGCTGGTCCTGGTCAGCGCCTGGCTGGCCAAGGAGCTGGAAGTGGCCGAGCTCAGCTCCAAGATCGCCAGCGAGGCCCAATCCGGCATGACCAAGGCTCAGAGGGAGTTCTACCTCCACAAGCAGCTCGAAGCCATCAAGACTGAACTGGGACTCGAAGCCCCCAACGCCCAGGGGAGCGCCGGGCTGCGTGCGCGGGCTCAATTGTCCGATTTGCGCGATCCCGAAGGCGGGGAGTTTGACGTGACCGGCTTCTGTGAGCAGGACGTTGCGCGGCTTGATGTCGCGGTGGACGATGTCGCGTTGCCAGGCGGC
>CAZVTD010000034.1:7094-8253 GCA_964629945.1 uncultured Planctomycetota bacterium
CGACCCCACCGCCCAGGAGATCGCCGAGCTGCGTGAGCGCCTGACTCGCGCGGGAATCCCCGACGAACCCCGCAAAGAGGCCCAGCGCGAGTTGGACCGTCTCGCCAAGATGAACCCCAGCGCCGCCGAATACACCGTCAGTCGAACCTATCTTGATTGGCTCCTGGAGATGCCCTGGAGCACCCAGACCCCCGACAGCACCGACCTCAAAAAAGCCCGCAGGATACTCGACCAGGACCACTACGACCTCGACAAGGTCAAGGAACGCATCCTCGAACATCTCGGCGTCCGCAAGCTCAAGCCCGACAGCAGGGGCCCCATCCTCTGTTTCGTCGGGGCTCCGGGCGTCGGAAAAACCTCGCTCGGAAAGTCCGTCGCACGGGCGCTCGGAAGAAAATTCGTTCGTATGTCCCTCGGGGGAATCCGTGACGAAGCCGAAATCCGCGGCCATCGACGAACCTATATCGGAGCCCTCCCGGGACGCATCATTCAGGGCATCCGACGCGCAGGATCGTCCAACCCCGTCTTCATGCTCGATGAAATCGACAAGATCGGCACCGATTTCCGCGGCGACCCGGCCTCTGCGCTCCTGGAGGTCCTCGATCCGGAACAGAACCATGCCTTCGAGGATCATTACCTCGGCGTTCCGTTTGACCTGTCCAAGGTTATGTTCATCACCACGGCCAACATCCTCGACACGATCCCGCCGCCGCTCCTCGACCGCATGGAAGTCCTCAAGCTCCCCGGCTACACCGAGGAGGAGAAGGTCCGCATCGCCAAACGCCACCTCATCCCCAAGCAGCTGGACGAACATGGCCTCAAGTCCAGGGACCTTTCCTTCCACGACAGCGCGCTCCATCGCATCATCCGCGACTACACCCGCGAAGCCGGTCTCAGGAACCTTGAGCGCGAAATTGCCAACATCTGTCGAAAGACCGCCCGGGCCATCGCCGAAGGACGACGGTCCAGGACTGCCGTCAGCGACCGAAATCTCCCGACCATCCTCGGACCCGTTCGCTTCTTCAGCGAGATCAGGAAGCGCAAGGGGCGTTCGGGGGTGGCCACGGGATTGGCCTGGACTCCCGCCGGCGGCGCCATCCTCTTTGTCGAAGCCACCGTCATGAAAGGCAGAAACGGGCTCCTCCTGACCGGTCAGCTC
>CAZVTD010000034.1:8263-19117 GCA_964629945.1 uncultured Planctomycetota bacterium
GGCCACATCGTTGCCGTCGCCGCCGTCGATGCGGTCGGCCGCAGCCCCGCCGACCAGTGGAACAACCCCCCGGATGTCTTTGCCAAGTCCGACCTCCACGTCCATGTCCCTGCCGGCGCCACCCCAAAGGACGGCCCCTCAGCAGGCATCCCCATGATTGCCTCCCTGGTCTCTGTCTTCACGGGAATCCCTGTCTCTCCAGAAGTCGCCATGACCGGCGAAATCACCCTCAGTGGCACCGTCATGCCGGTAGGGGGGATCAAGGAGAAGGTCCTCGCCGCCAAGTCCGCAGGCATCACCACGGTGGTTCTCCCCAGGGAGAACATGAAGGATATCCAGGAGATCCCCGCCGACATCCGCAGTTCACTCGCGTTCAAGCCCGTTTCGACCATCGCCCAAGCGATCAAGATTCTTTTCCCGGATGGCTCCGCCTACCAACACCGCGTCAAAGCCTCCCGCGTTCAACGGAAAGCAGCCGCCGCCAAACGCAAGAGTCGCCCAAAACGACATTTAGGCGGACCGAACGCGCCCCTGGATGGTTAAAACCAATATCATGCCGGGCTTTTTTCGGTGAGGCCGAAGTCAAATACACCCATCAGACACCTCTGGACGCAGATTCTTCGGCAGCATGGCCGTTAACCTGCTAACGCTACATAATATACATTATCCGACGTTATAAGAGGGGAGGCAAAAGGCGAGCCGGAGGACCAAAACCCCGATCCCTCCGGCTCATCTGGATCAATTCGGTGCTGATTTCACCCGTCCAACCGCTTCTCGCCTGCTTCAGACCGGTTTGCACATCGCCAACAGGTCATCAAGTTTGGCTGTTGCCATGGCCAGAACGGTATCCGCTGCTCCGTAATAGATCCGGACGGTCTGTCCATCCTTCTCCAGGAGCGTCGCCGTGGTGAAAATGGCGTAGCTGCGGAACCCGTCGGTCTCATAGTCATATGGCGGCTCCGGAACCATGAGTGGTTCCCGGGAGATGCCGATGATTTTGGACGGATCATTAAGGTCCAGGAGCATGACGCCTGAGCAGTAAAGCTTGCACCAGTTCTCCTGTCGCCAGCTGGGGTATTCGGTCGTCGGATCCTCAAAGGCGGCGTGGAAAAGCGCAAGCCACCCCTTCAGGGTCTTGATGGCCTGTCCCGCCGGACCGTTCTTGGCGTTACAGAATGGGACCGCGTTGGAGCGCAGACAGATTTTGGGAGTTCCCCAGTTTCGCATGTCGGGCGAGGTATTGAACCAGGTCTCGGCCGGTTTCGTATGCTGATATCCGCGGAACGGACGCTCCAGACGCCCGTAGAGTCCGTTGATCTTTTCCGGAAACAGGATGAAGTTCCGGTTGTCCGGAGCCGACATGTACACAAGCTCAAACTCCTCGAAATCCTCGCTCACCGCGATGCAGCCCCGAAGCCCATCGGGGGAATTGTTCGCGAACGTCGCGTACAGCTTCCCCTCCACCAGGAACAGCCGCGGGTCTTCGGCCATGTGCACGCCGGGCGGAAGGAGGAACTTGTTGTCTCGCACCTTCCAGTGGATCCCGTCTTTGCTCTCGGCGAACCCGATCCGACGTTCCGTTTTCTCCCAGCGGTGCAGCCAGTGTTCGCTTCGGAACAGCATCACGTACCGCCCCTGAAAATATTCCACCCCGGCGTTATAGGCCTGGTCCACCGGGTAGGGGACATCATCCTTCGTCAGGACCGGATTTCCCTCGTATCGCTTGACCACCGGGCTGCTTTTCCAGATGAACTTCGCCATCACCTCTCCTCTTGTCTTGTTGCTGTCTTCGGAGCCGCCCTGCCCTGCCCCAGCCTGTCGAATCACACCGGCTTGCACAAGGCGATCATATCATCCAGCTTGGCCGTGGCAAGCGCCATCACCGTATCGCACGCCCCGTAATAGATCCGGACCGTCTTCCCGTCGTCCTCCAGCACCGTTGCCGTCGGGAAGATCGTGACGCTCCGGTACCCTCGCGTCTCGTAATCATAGGGCGCCGTGGGAATCATGAAAGGCTCCTTCGACAGTCCCACCACCTTCCACGGCTCGTTCAGGTCCAGCATCATGATCCCGGCGCAGTACACCTTGTGCCAGTCCTCGTTCCGCCACGTCGGCAGCAGCGTCGTCGGGTCCTCGTGCGTCGCGTGGAACAGCGTCACCCAGCCCTTCTTCGTCTTGATGGGCTGTCCCGCCGCCCCTATCTTGTCGGTGCAGAAAGGCACGCTCTCGTAGCCCAGCACGCGCTGCGTGTTTCCCCAGTACCGTCCGTCCGGCGAATCCGAGAACCAGATGTCGAACGCCTCCTTCTCGCGTCGGCCATACACCGGGAACGGGCGTTCCAGCCGGCAGATCTTCCCGTTCACCCGCTCCGGGAAGATGACCATGTTCCGGTTATCCGGCGCCGAATCATACAGCAGCTCCCAGTTCACCAGGTCATCGGTGACCGCAATCGCGCCTCGAAGTCCGTAAGGCGTATTGTCGCAGAAGGTCACGTAAATCCGGCCATCCAGCACCGTCAGCCGCGGGTCCTCGGGCTTCGTGATCCCTTTCGGGTGGAACCGAGCGTCCTTGTCCACCTCCCAGTGGATCCCGTCTTTGCTGTAGGCCATCCCCAGTCGAGCGTCGTACGTCTTGTACCGTTCCGTCCAGTAGATCTGCCGGAACATCATCACGTACTGACCCTTCCACTTCACCACGCCCGCGTTGTACACCATGTGCGTCGGATAGGGCATGTCCTCGCCCTTGAGGACCGGGTTGCCCTCGTATCGCTTTGCGACGCTGCTGTCTTTCCACGTGAACTTCGCCATGTGCCCTCCTCGGCTTCATCCGGTCTGGACTGGTTCCGCCCTGCCCTGCCCTTCTACTACACCGGCTTGCACAACGCAATCAAATCATCCACGTTTGCCGTCGCCAGTGCCACTGACGTGTCCGCTGCGCCGTAGTAGATCCGAACCGTTCCGTCGTCCTCCAGGATCGTCGCCGACGGGAACACCGTGTAGCTTCGATACCCGTTCACCTCATACTCATAGGGCGGCTCGGGAACCAGCAGCGGCTCCTTCGACAGTCCCCGGATCTTCCACGGCTCTTCCAGGTCCAGCAGCATGATCCCTGCCGAATAGACCCAGTGGATGTCCTCGTTTCGCCACGTCGGATACGTGATGGCCGGGTCCACGTACGCCGCGTGGAAGATGGTCAGCCAGCCCGCTTTCGTCTTGATCGGCTGTCCGGACGACCCGTTCTTCAGGTTACAGAACGGAACGTCGGGCACCTTCAGCACCACGTGATGATTTCCCCAGTGTCTTCCGTCGGGCGATTCCGAATACCACGTTGCATGAAACTCGCTTCCTCCGCGGATCCCATACGAACGGAATGGACGGTCCAGACGGGCCAGCTTCCCGCGCACCCGTTCCGGAAACATGATCAGATCCCGATTATCCGGCTCCGTCAGCGTCAGCGTCTCGAACGTCTTGAAATCGTCCGTCACCGCCACGCCGCCTCGCATCCCGTCCGGACTGTTCTCCGCGAAGCACACGTACACTCGTCCCTCGATCACCGTCAGACGCGGGTCTTCCGCGTTCACCACCCCGTCTGTCTTGAACTTGAAGTCCTTCTCCACCGTCCACTTCAGACCGTCCGGGCTGGTTGCCAGTCCCATTCCCTGGATGTAGTGCTTGTACGGATTGTCCCAATACAGGTTCCGGAACATCATCACGTACTGCCCCTTGAACTTCACCACGCCGGCATTGTACGTCATGCTCGAAGGATAAGGCGCTTGTGCCGATGTCAGGATCGGGTTCCCCTCGTACCGCTTCACCACCGGACTCGTCTTCCACGGATAATTGATCATCCTCTGCGGCTCTCCTCTCTTCCTTTCGAGTATCTAATCGACGCCCCATTCCTGCATGATATACTGGTATAATGGCGGCAGGGTCTCACTGTGCAGCCCCTCGAAGTAGAACCCCACTCCACCGAAAACTTTCGGGAGACGTGTTGCGATCGACTTCTGGTCTCGAAGGTAGTAATACGCCTTCGACTCGTCCCGCACCGCATCATTGAACGTGAAAGGCCTCACGTCGAAGTTGGCCGTCCACAATCCGTTCGGCTTGCATCCGACGTTCGTCGCCAGCGACGCCGCCTTCAGGACCACCTCCGGCCCCATGATCGCCGTCCCGATGTTCAGGATCACCCCGCCCCGCGTGAACCGGCACAACTCCTTGCAGAAAACCAGGAAATCCCGTCCGCTGGCCAACCCCTTCGTTGCTCCGCTGAAGCTTGTGTGCTGATCGATGATGTCGGTCCCAACTGCCGCGTGCACGCACACCGGGATTCCCTTCCTGTATGCCGCCGCGAACACACACGAATCCGCATACCGGAACCCGTCGTAAGGCTTGAAATATTCTCCCGTGTCTTTGTTGTGTTCGAAAGTGCGATCGATCACGGCTTTGCGGAATGCCGCGTCGCAGTACAGCCGTCCCATCGATTCCCCGAAACCATATCCCCTTTCCACCCCGATCTCGATCGCGTAATTCAGGTATGCCCCCGTCTCGAACGCCATCCCGAACTCGCCCTTGGGCAGCGCGTCTCGTACCGATTCGCTGGACGCTCCCGTCAGCGCCAGCTCGAACGAGTGGATCGTCCCCGCACCGTTGGTCGAATACAGCGTCACCAGCCCGCGTTCGATCAGGTCGATCACGATCGAGATTTGCCCGTTCTTGATCGGGTGTGCCCCGGAGAACACGATCACGGGCAACCCCGCCCGACGACATGTCACAATGTATGACGCCAGTTCTTTCAGACCCACCAGCGTATCGCCCGTCCCCGGTTGACCGTTCCGGAACCATGGCCCCTTCGGGGTCTTGATCTCGCTCTTGCGCAGTGCGGACACGTCCAGAAAATCGTCCAGTTCCACCTTGTTCGGGCGCACTTTCAGCGGATACGTCTTCACCTTCGAAAGGTCGAAAACCTCATACGACCCCTTGTAGTCCATCGTCATACTCCCATGCTCCTGTTCCAAGTCCTGCAAATTTACTGCTCCGGCTTGGTGGTGTCAAGACTGCGACTTGTCCGTCCGGACAAGTGCCCCTAGTCGTTCTCGCTTTCCTTCGCGGCGCTGATCTCTTCCATTCGCTCGCGGATGGGAAGATGCTGCGTGCATCTCGCCTCGCATTGCCCGCACAGAATACACTTCCTTGCCTCGTCTGTCGTCAGGCTCCAGTGCCACTTCAGACGGTCCAGGATCGCGCGGTCTTCTCCTCCCGACAAAATCTTCATGTTGTACGCGTCCATCATCTTCGGGACCGCAATCTCCTCCGGACAGGGCAGACAGTACCCGCATCCCGTGCACAATCCCCCGAACGATTCCCGCACCTGTTCACGGATCGCATCCACCCTGCCCTTCTCGTCTGCCTCGAAATTCTCACCCGCCCCCACCGCCTCATCCACCTGGGCCTTGTTCGAGAATCCCACCAGTGCTGACGTCACGTTCGGGTTCGACACGTTGAAACGGATCGCCGCCTCCACCACCGACCGATCCTGGGGCCCCTGGATGAATCGGAAGCGTTCCGCGTTCCGGGGAATCAGTCCCCCCGCCAGGGGGTTCATCGTCACCACGCCCAATCCCATCTTCCCCGACGCCTCAACCGCGTCCTCACGATACGGAAAGTTGATCGCACAATACCCCAGCGTCACGCCTTCGAAATACCCCTCGTTCAACACCCCCTTCAACTCTTCACTCGGCATGTGGGAGGACATCACCAGGTGTTCGATCAGCCCTTCCTCCTTTGCCTTCAGCGCTTCGGCCAACGCCCCGCCCGCCTTGCGCTGGGCCCATGCCTCCTGCGTCAGAACATACCAGATATGGAAAAAATCGATCCTCTCCACGTTCAGCCTTTCCAGCGACGTCTCCAGGTCCCTCCGCAGGTCTGATCCCTTTGCCTTGTTCGACTTCGTCGAGATGAAAAACGTCCCCGGCTTCATCTGCTTCACGGCCGTTCCCAGGATTACTTCGCTCTTCTGACCACAATACGTCGGCGCCGTATCGAAATAGTTGATCCCCCGTTCATAGGCGTGCATGACGATGTCCGCCATCCCGTCGATATCTTCAGGGTTCGGAAATCGCATGCACCCCATGCTGACCACGGAAACCTTCTTCCCCGTCCTTCCGTACTCCTTCTGCCACATGACTTCCGTCCTTTCCTGAACTCCGATCCTTCCCATAACGGACGACAGGCCCGAACCAGTACTATACCACGTCCTGAACACGGGGCCAAGCGGCGATCTGCCCCATGCGGACCCGACATGGATAGAGTGATACAATGGATATGTATTACTTGATCTGCACGACAGAACGAAAAGAATTGCGGCCGCGACGGGGTCGCTCGATGTGCTTACTCCAGTTCGCTGATGAACCGGGGCGTTCTCAGGAACCGCGCCGCGACCCCCCGCTTCCCCGGATCTCCACCCTCCAGGTTCGCAAATCGCGTCACACGGGCCTTCACCTGTAGATGTTTTGCCGTGAAGGGGTTCGTCGAGTCCGCCGGAATGTCGATCGAAAGCAGAACTTCCGACCCCACCTTTAGCCGTTCGGGATGACTGCTCGCAAAAAACACGTCTCCCGGACTGACGTTGATTGTCGTCGTGGACTCCATCGTGGCGGGAATACGACCCGCTCGCTCAGGCAGGGTGACCACCAGCCCCAGTGTTGCCGGGATCCGGCGATAACGTCGACGCTCCGCCCCCGTCGCCTCACCGCCGGTTCTGCATGTGGCGGCGTTCCGCCCTGGCTCTCTGGACTCGTCTGGTTGTCTATCCTTCATCACGCTCATCCCACGCTGCTCTGCCGAAACATCGGCCGATCTCAACTTCAATGTCCACCACCCGATTTGTCTCTCTGACGTGCTTAGGAAAGCAAATGCTGTGCCAATCGACCCTTCAAAAAACTCCAGAATTAGTTTCCTTCCCTAAGCCTAATACTAACAAGGGGTTCCAATATGTCGCCAACCCTCGCCCTTCTCTCCGATGCCCTTTCCTGCATGTCGAATGTTCACAAAATCCGACATCTCATTGCACCGTGCTCCTCCGGAAACGTCATAACCTCCTGCCCCAAAGGATAATAGGACTTCATCGCGCAGATAATAACACCCGTTCTTACATGAGTAAAAAAAAGACGGCCCTTTCGGACCGTCTTTTTCACTGGCGTCGATGCGCCGGGAGCAGACGCATCGATGACAATTCCTGGGGTGCTGACCTAATCCTGACGGACACGAGCCTTTTTGCGTGTCTTTGATGGGAAGAGCATCCTTAAGCACTGACCTGGACGACTTCCCTGCTCAGGCGTACACCCGTCCACTCAAACTATTCCCTGACGCGCGTCACATACAGGCACGATGTCGACAGCGCCTGAACACGCGCACGACGATTCAGCTCATAGTTGCAGAACCCGTTCTCTTCCAGGATCACAGGCTGATCGTCCTCGGCACCCACGATCCGCACCTTCCCGCTCACCAGGTAGATATACAGCGTCCCGTTGGCGGGCTGCTGCCATGACACCTCCGACATCTCCTCCATCTTCACCAGCGTCACTTTCACCTTCACGTGCTGGGATGCCGGGTTCAGAACCTCTTCCTGAACTCCTGTCAGACTCGAACCGCGGAACGTCTCTTCCCAACGCTGAGGACTCATCCAGCCTTCGGGTTTCCGCGCCGCACTCTCGGCCACGTTGAAGAAATACGTCAGCGGAACTTCATACGCCTTTGCCAGCTTCACGAGGTTCTCCAGACTGAAGGCATGTCGATAATTCTCAATCAATGAGACCGTGGAGAACGAGATCCCGCATTTCTTTTCCACATCCCGAAGCGTCATGCCGCGTTCCAGTCGCGTCTGCTTCAGCAGTTTGCAGATCACTTCAATCTCTTTCATCATGCACTCCTTACCCCAAGAACTCGCTCTGTCGGTACAGACCTTCCACGTCCATGCCCGACGACTCCTTCGCCGGACACGCTCCCATGTCTTCTCAACCCTTGGACGGAACGCCTGTCGACACAACAGACTCCCGTCTCATTCATGCTTCAGTGCGTGAAGTCTTCGGGCAGGCAGCAGATGGGGTATGGCGGTACAGAACAACCGCTCGCCTGCTGAGCGTTGCGGAAAGGACACCGTGGCACCCTGAACGGGCGCTTCCTTCGACACACAACCTACGCGACCCGGACGGACCCTCCGGTCTCATCCGAGCTGATACAGCCAGAGCCGCTCAACTTATCCAGCAAATCACATGCCAAACGCGCTGTTAAAAGATTTCAACAAAAACGATCACCCCATCCTCTTGTCCAAAAACAGGTTACGTCGATTTCTGTTCTCTCTCTTCTGTCGCTGACACTCACCTCGCCCGCTCCGAGCGTACTCTGAATACGACAGCCCCTCCCCGCGTCTTCGAGCGGGAATGCCATAACCACAATCCGGGCTTGGCCTTGCGCAGCGTTCAAAGAAATGGACATCCAGCCCCGCCTTTGCCTCGTCCTGACGGCGCCACAATCCCATCCCTGGC
This sequence comes from uncultured Planctomycetota bacterium, assembly GCA_964629945.1. GTDB lineage: Bacteria > Planctomycetota > DG-23 > DATKVD01 > CAZVTD01 > CAZVTD01. Next base: position 16,806 of record CAZVTD010000034.1, read on the forward strand.
TCGACCCCTCGACGGACCGCCTCCCGTGCCTACTTGCGGGAATCTGTCGCCATGAGTTGCGACAGGTTCATCCGTCCCAGTTCCAGGTGTGCCTCTTCCAGAATTTCCAGATAGCTCTTGGGCGTGTCCACCTTGACCATGAAGTCCTTGGCGGTCTGCTCCACGTCGGCCGAGATCTCGTTCATCACCGACGGAAGCTCCTCCCTCTGGATCCCCAGCCCCTCGTGCAGAACCTGGGCATACCCCAGCAGTTTCGCTTCGTCGACCGGTTCCGTGAACAGGTGGCTCATCCGGTCCGCCAGGTGCACAAGTTGCACCAGTCGCCGCAGTTGTCGCCCGCCCTGTTCCAGGGTTTCCGGGTTATGGTGATAACGGATAGGCGCCACCAGGATTTCCGGAAGCTGCCATTTCTCCGCCAGAAGCGCCCCCAGTTCCGCGTGGTCGATCCCCATGACCTCCTGTTCCACCGAAAGCAAAGGCCGCCCGGACATCCGCACCAGGTCATTCACCTGACCGTACTCTTCCTGTCCATGCTTCACGAACAGCAGGATGCCGACGTCATGCAGCAAACCCGCCACCAGCGCTTCCTCCGGGTCTCCGTAATCCGCGCGTTTCGCCAGTGCCCGGCTGGCTACCGCCGTCGTGAACGAATGTTCCCACAGCTTCTTGAAATCCACGCCCTTCCCTTTCCCCTGGGCGAAGATGTCCATCACCGAAAACGTCAGCACGATGTTCTTGATCACCTTGATCCCCAGGATCGGAACCGCCTGGGTCACTGTGGACACGTGGCCGCTCACTCCATAGTACGCGCTGTTCACCACCTTCAGCACCCGCGACGTGATCGACGAATCCTTCTCGATCAGTTCCGCGATCTCCCGTGCGCTGGTCTCTTCGATCACCGCCGTCATCACCTTCGTCACCACCGCCGCCAACGCCGGAAGTCCCCGCGTCTCCTGAAGCAGCTGACGGTAGTAATTGCTGGTCGTCCCTTGCGTATCCATAGCTCCTCCATGTAGTTAGCTCACCGGCTCTATCATCGGCGCTCCGGAGCCCCGGACTTGACAGGAATGCCTCGAATTCCGCCCTGAACGTACATGAAAACGCCCCTCAGGGAGACTTCCCGAAGGGGCGTGGACGACCTTTTCATCCGCCTTTCGACGGGTCCACCACCCGTCCCATGAACAGGATGCTCCCTGTTTTCCTGTCACGAATCACAAACACGAACGGATGGTCCGCCTTGAACACCACCGGCGGTTCGGGTGCTATCGATTGCGTCTTCATCACCACCCCCGTCGCGGCCGCCGCCTCTGTCCCTTCCTCGTTCACATCAACGTAAGCCTTGTGCACCACCGCCGAGACATACAAATCCTTCTCCTCCCCCGTCATCCCTTTGAAATCCGCTTTCCCCGGATCAAACGCATCCGTCATCCCCATCCCGATCAACACATCCTTCAGACTGAACTCCCCCTCCATCTTGAACCGCGGCAGCAAGACCTCCACCTCCCGACGTCCCATCTTTTCCGTCCATTTGTTCAACGTTTCCAGCGTCAGACGCTCCTCCAGTTTCCCCAGCCCCGCCACCTCTTTTGGAAGGAACACCACCATCGTCATCTCGTCACCCCGATAGGGAAGTTCCAGAACCTGGCATCCGTCCGTCTCCCCATACCGGAACTCCGCATCCTGGTGCATCATGGGGATCCTGACGTCCTTCCCCTTTGCGACGTGAAACACCTCATCCTTCGTCAACTTCTTGTCAAACTCCTGTGCCCATTTCCCCTTGAAGTAGATCGCGTTGGTCAGCACCAGTCTCGTCCGCTCGTTCAGCACCCCCGGCTGAATCAACTCCTTGATCTTCTCCTTCGTCTGCTTCTCCACCCACGCGTTGATCGTCTTGCGGGCCTCTTCCGTGGCTCCCACGAAGTCCACGTTCTCCAGCCCCGCCCCGAAGCCCTTTCTCACCACCTCAACATATTCTTTCCGGAGCGTATAATTCTTCTGTGCCCACAGAGCATTCGCCACCGACAGTTCGTAGTTCTTTCTCCCCCTCCCGTTCACATCCTTGATGATCCATCCGAACGCCTCGTGCAGGACAGCCACTCCCTCCTCGAAATGCAGCACCTTGGCCATCTGCGTTTCCGTCTCACCCCTTGCCCCTTCGCACGTCATCGCCAGGGCGGTCGAGATGCTGAAGGGCGACAGGAACAGGTTCCCCTCCTGCCCCTTCAGCTTCCCGTACAGATCGAACGCGAACGCGTTATTCCCCGCCACCACCTGGGTCATCGCGCAATATCGGGCTGGGCAATAATGCCAAC
>CAZVTD010000035.1:0-18214 GCA_964629945.1 uncultured Planctomycetota bacterium
GAGGAAGGAGAACGGGTCCAGGCCGGTGAGCCGCTGGTCTGCTGTGACACGGAACAGCTTCAGGCGGACGTGGATCGTGCCCAGGCCGCGTTTGAGCTTGCCGAGAACACGTACCGTCGGATCGAGGGACTTGCCAAGTCGAAATACGGACAGGCGACGGAAGAGCAGGTGGATCGTGCCCGGGCGGAACGTGACGTGGCCAAGGCCAGTCTCGAATCGGCGAAGATCGCGTTGGACCGTGCGGTGATCCGGTCGCCCCTGGATGGTTTTCTGGAGCGTCGGTATGTGGACGCCGGGGAGTATGTGGTTCCCGGCACGCCGGTGGCGAACGTGGTAAGGATAGACAAGCTGAAGGTTTACGTTGAGGTTCCGGAGCGTGACGTCAGTTTTATCGAGCCGGGCGGACAGGTTCTGCTGCACTTCGGGTTCAACGGCGAGGCGGATTTTCCCGGTGTCATTGACAACATTGACCGTGTGGGTGATCCGATAACGCGGACGTATCGGACGCGCATCATTATGGAAAACAAGGACATGCGCATCCGGCCGGGGATGATCGGTCATACCGTGCTTGTCAGGGGCAAGCCGTGGGAGGGGATCAGCATTCCTCTGGACAAGATCATCGCCCGCAAGGGCACGCTCTCCGTGATGGTGGAGGTGGATGGCAAGGCCGTGGAGCGCGAGGTGAAACAAGGCGTTTTTGACAATCAGAACGCCGAGATCGTCAAAGGATTGTCCGTGGGGGACCACCTGATCGTGGAAGGCTATCGGCAGGTGGGTCACGGAGATCCCGTGACGGTGGTGGAAGGTGTTCCCGAAGACCATGAACCGGCGACGGTGAAAGTGACGGAAGCTTCCCATGCTAATCAGTGACAAAGCGATTCAACGTCCGACAACGGTCTTCATCCTCATGCTGATGCTGATCGTGTTCGGGGCCTATGCGTATTTCATGCTGCCGAGGGAAGCGGCCCCGGACATCGAGCTTCCGCTCATTCTGGTGACCGTGGATTACCGTGGGACCACGCCTGAGGACATGGAGAACACGGTCACGATCCCGATCGAGAAGCACCTCCGGGGTCTGAAGAACGTCAAGGAAATCACGTCGCGGTCGGACGAGGGGTCCACCCAGATTGCGGTGCAGTTCTATTCGGGGACCGACATCGAGGACGCCCGTCAGCGGGTCCGTGACAAGGTGGACCAGGCGCGGTCCGAGATTCCGGCGGAAGCCGATGAGCCCACGGTCAAGGAGATCAACCTTTCGGAGTTTCCGATCATCACGATCGCGCTGACCGGGGACGACGCGATCGGTCCCCTGCGTCTCAAGCAGATGGCCGACGACATCGCCGACCAGATCGAGACCATCGAGGGAGTGCTCGAAGCGAGCGTCATCGGGGGGGTGACGCGCGAGATCCACGTGGCGCTGGACCCGGACCGTGTCGCCTCGTACAGGGTCCCGATCCCCCAACTGCTTGCGCTCATCTCCGAGGAGAACGTCAACGTTTCGGGTGGGAACCTGGAGATGAAGCAGGGCAAGTATCAGCTTCGGGTTCCCGGGGAGTTCGCCGATCCCTCCGAGATCTATCGCGTCATGATCATGACGCGCGAGGGGAAGCCGATCTACGTCACGGACGTCGCCGAGGTCGTCGACGGCTTCGTGGACCGGACCACGTATTCGCGTCTCAACGGGCAGGATTCCGTTTCGATCGTGGTCTCCAAGCGTTCGGGCGAGAACGTCCCGCGCATCGCCGGCGAGGTCAAGAAGTTCATGGAGAAGGATTCCCGCGCCATTCTGGGGGACCGTGTCTCGTACGCGATCACCATGGACGTCTCCGAGGACATCCGGATGATGGTGGAGGACCTCGAAAGCAACATCGTCAGCGGTCTCGTGCTCATCGTCGTCGTCCTCATGCTGGTCATGGGACTGCGCAACTCGTTCTTCGTCGGTCTGGCCATCCCCTTCAGCATGCTCATCACGTTCGCCCTGCTGCACGCCCTGAACATCACGCTCAACATGGTGGTGCTCTTCAGTCTCACGCTCTCGCTGGGGATGCTGGTGGACAACGCCATCGTGATCGTCGAGAACGTCTACCGTCACATGCAGGAGGGCAAACCGCGTCTGGAAGCCGCGCTCATCGGGGCGTCGGAGGTGGCCTGGCCCGTCATCACGTCGACGCTCACGACCGTCGGGGCGTTCATCCCATTGCTGTTCTGGCCCGACATCGTGGGCGACTTCATGAGCTATCTCCCGAAGACCGTCATCATCGCGCTGATGGCCTCTCTGTTCGTCGCGCTGGTCATCAACCCCGCCCTGTGCGGGTCCATGATGCGGTCTCCCAAGGTGGTAGACCGGAACCGACGTCCCTCGGTTCTCGTTCGTGCCTACGGTTCGCTGCTGCGCTTTGCCACGAGTCATCCCGTGATCGTCATTCTGCTGACGGTGATGATTTTCGTAGGAAGTCTTGCCGCCCTGGTCATTTTCAACAGGGGTGTGGAGTTTTTCCCGGAGAGCGATCCCCGTCGCTGTTACGTCAACGTGACGCTGGGTGAGGGGACCAAGCTGGACGCCACCGACGCCACGGTCCGGCGGGTTGCCGACCTGATCCGGACGATTCCGAATGCCCAGGACATCAAGTATCTCGTCGAGACCTCGGGCACGCGCAGCGGAAGCAATCCGCTGGGCGGGGGCGAGGCAGGCTCCAATTACGGTCAGATCATGATCGAATTCATTGATCGTGAGCTTCGCAGCCAGAGTTCCAAGATTACCGTCAAGGATATCCGGCAGACGATCGGCGAGATTCCCGGTGTGCGTGTGGAGGTGGAGAAAGAGCAGGAGGGTCCGCCCACGGGTGCCCCCATCAACATCGAACTCACCGGTGAGGACTTCGACCTGCTTGCCGATCTCACCCACCGGATCAAGTCGCGCATCCGTTCGGTGCCCGGTCTGGTCGACCTTCAGGACGACTACCAGGAGGCGAAGCCCGAGATCCAGTTTCCGGTCGATCGCAACCGGGCCAAGCTGCTGGGGGTTTCGACCGCGTGGGTGGCCCAGTTCATCAAGGTGGCGGTCAACGGGATCAAGATCGGAACGTACCGCGAGGGTGACGAGGAATACGACATCGTCATCCGGCTGGCGGACCGCTTCCGCTACGACCTCGACCGCATCCGGTCGCTGTACGTCTCGGATACCCAGGGTCGGCAGATCCCGCTGTCGTCGCTGGCCAAGGTCGAATATCGCGGAGGGTATGGCGCCATCCGCCGCAAGGACCAGAAGCGTCTCATCACCATCCAGGGCATGAATGCGGAAGGAAGGAACGCCGATGAGGTCCTCAAGGCCGTGAAAGAACAGCTCCAGGGCTTCCGTTTTCCGTCGGGCTATGACATCCATTTCACCGGTCAGGACGAAGAGATGCAGAAGGCCAGCAGCTTCCTTCTCAAGGCGGGCGTCGCCGGGATCCTCCTGATCATCCTGGTTCTCGTTGCGGAGTTCGATTCACTCAAGCTTCCGTTCATCATCATGGTGGCGGTGCTGCTCTCGTTCATCGGGGTCGCCCTGGGGCTGGTCATCTCCGGGAAGCCCTTCGGGGTCATCATGACCGGTGTGGGAGTCATCTCGCTGGCCGGTGTGGTGGTCAACAACGGCATCGTGCTGATCGCTTACATCGAACAGCTCCGCAATCAGGGGATGCACGTGGTCGAAGCCGTCCTCCAGGCCGGGCTGACCCGCATGAGACCGGTTCTGCTGACCGCGATCACGACCATTCTCGGACTCATGCCCATGGCCATCGGGCTCAGCTTCAACATTCGGACGTTCCATTTCACCTACGATTCGGAGATGTCGCAGTGGTGGGGTCCCATGGCGATCGTCGTCATCTACGGGCTCAGCGTGGCCACGCTGCTGACGCTTGTGGTGGTGCCGGCGTTCTACATGGTCTTCGTCAGGCGACAGGTGCGTCGTGAGCGTGAACTCGCGTCGGTCCCGACGAGTTCCTCCGAAGCGGAGACGTCGCGGTCCGAGTGATGACGGATTTTCCGGTGCGGAAGGACCCGTCGAGACGAGCAGGGCAGGGGATCGGCAGGGTGGAGCCGGTCCGGGATGACGTCGGGTGGGTTCACGCGCCGCCGGGTGTCCGTTTGCCGTCGCGCAGGATGGTTCGCACCCGGTAGATTCGTGTTCCGGTCGCCTCGTGATAGGTCCGTGCCATGATTTCTCCCAGCAGTCCCGTCATGATGCACAGCATGCCCATCATGATCAGCAGGACGCCCAGCATGACCAGGGGACCGTGGTCGTCCATGATGTGGATTCCGAAGAAAACCTTTCGCACCACCAGGAAGATGTCGATGGCCCCCCCCAGGCCCAGCATCGCCGCGCCCACCATCCCGAACAGGTGAAGCGGACGTGTCATGTAGCTGAGAAGGAACTTGACGGTCATCAGGTCCATCAGGACGCGCAGTGTGCGTCCCAGTCCGTAGTTCGACTTTCCGTGGGCACGTTCCTTCGTCTGGATGGGGATCTCGACGATGTGAGCCCCGGCGGCGGCGGCCAGGGCGGGGATGAAGCGGTGCATCTCGCCATACAGTTTCACGTGGTCGAGCATGTCCCGTCGGTAGGCCTTGTAGGTGCTGCCGAAATCGACCATGTCCAGTCCGCTCAGCTTTCGCATCATCCAGTTCGCCGTCCACGAGGGCAGGCGTCGCAGGAGAAAGTTGTCCGAACGACCCGCACGTCGTCCGCTCACGATGTCATAGCCCTTGGCGATTTCCTCCAGGAACCGCGGGATGTCCTCCGGGGCGTGCTGCAGGTCGCCGTCCATGGCGATGACGACGTCCCCGCGGGCGTGGTCGAACCCCGCCGCCAGGGCGGGCGTCTGACCGAAGTTCCTCCGCAGCGCCACGACGCACACGTGCTTGTCCTGTTCTCCCAAGCGTTCCTGCTCGTGCAGGGTTCCGTCCTTGCTTCCGTCGTTGACGAACACGATCTCATAGGGTCGGCCGGTTTCTTTCATGACCGCTGTGATGCGCCGGTGGAGTTCGGCGACCGATTTCTCCTCGTTGTACATGGGGACCACGATCGAAACCATGCTCCGTTCCTCGGACGTTCTCTGCGTCGCGTCGGTTGTCACGTCAGAAGCTCCTCATATCGAACCAGCCGGAAGCCGCTTCGCCTGATCATATCACGGACCTCCGGCATTTTCAGCAGGTTCTTCTCCGCCACGCGGGACTCCAGCAGACGCGTCGGGGCCGCGGGCTTGTCCTCCCGGTTGCCCGGGTGGACCATCCATTCCACGCGATCCGCCCCGGTGCGCTCCAGGAAACTCCTGAGACGTTCCAGGCTGGGTTTCCCCGTGTCCTCCACGCCGAACAGCGTCTCGGGCTGCGTCAATCCCGCTTTCTCGAAGACGCGTCGGGCATGTCTTCCCCAGAACAGCAGCAGTCTGCGCCGAACGCACGCCGCGGTCCCCACCCGTCCCACGCGCACCCGTTCCTGTTCGCACACGTTGCGGATCAGCCGGATGCCATAACGCTGGGCCACCCGGGCCACCATGTCCGGAAAGGGTCGGATGGCGTGGATGTGCTTGTGACTGTCCAGGTGGTCCGGCTTCACGCCCCGCTCCATCACCCACTCCACCTGGGCGGACAGTTCCGCTTCGGCGGCGCTGCGCCACTTCCGTGAAAGCCGTGCCCGTGCGAGCAATTTGACCACCGATCCCGCCAGGGCGCCTCCCGGTGCGAGGATGTCGCGGACCCGGTTCTCGCCGCTCGCCGGGATTCCCGCCGACAGTGTCAGGTGGATGCCCACGCCCAGGTCCGGGCAGTTCCGGGCCAGTTGGATCGCATCTTCCGCGCCGGGCATCGTCGCCATCAGGGTGGTGCTGGTCACCACGCCCTGGCGGTGTGCTTCCACGATGCCGGTGTTGACCTCTTTCGACCAGCCGAAGTCGTCCGCGTTGACGATCAGGACTCGTCCCATGCGTCCCTCTCGACCTTTCCCGCCGCCACCAGCAGTCGTCTCCGATGGATGAGCACGAGGTTCCGGACATAGAACAGGCAGTTCATGGAGAAGCCCGCCACCAGGACCATCGACTTGCTGTCCTGCTGCCACATTTTGAGCGCCAGGGCCAGCAGCATCAGGGAGCCGACGATCCGGAGGTACCAGAAGCTCACGGGGATGTGGCTGCGTTTCCGACGTTCGGAGGCCAGCCACTGGATCACGAAGGCTCCTCCGAACACCGCCTGACCGGCAAAGCCGAAGGCGATCCAGAACTGGTCCGATCCCAGGAAATCCATCAGGGCTTTCATCGTGTTCTCCCGCTGAAGCTCGCATGTGACCGTGGACGTCGTCATTTAAGCGTTCCGTCGGTGTCCGGACAAGCGAAATGTCCGCCACCCTGGACCGGCGGGTCGACGCTTGGTCCCGTCCCGTCCTTGGGACTTGACTTTTCCACTCCTTCTGTGCTATCATCCAGTGCTTGGTGAACGACGGTGGGCGTAGCTCAATTGGTTAGAGCACCAGACTGTGGCTCTGGGGGTTGAGGGTTCGATTCCCTTCGCCCACCCCAGTTTTTCGCGATCCAGCGCGCCCGTAGCTCAATTGGATAGAGTGGCAGGCTTCGAACCTGTAGGCTGGAGGTTCAAGTCCTCCCGGGCGCGCCATTTTTTTGTACCCGGGATCATTCAACAGACTTCAGCCAGGCTAATCCAGACTGACGCCGCCTTCACGCCAATCCCGACGGGATATTCCCTGGGCCAGTCCCCGCACCACCGCGTTCAGATACAGCATAGCCGCTTCCGGGAACGCCAGGGGCAATTCCCCGTCGGCGCCCCCGACAGTCACGGCCGTCCGGGTCGGTCTCGGCAGGATGATTCCCAATTGCGCCTCGCCCAGAAGCACCGAGCGGGCATCCTGTGTCAGTACGACCACGGACACCCCCTGGGCCCGTGCCGATGACGTCCGCTGGGCCATCAGGGACGAGCCGCTGCTTTCGCTGATCACCACCAGGAGGTCCCCCAGTTTCACACCCAACGTGGTGCTTTCGCCCACGACGCGCACGTCCAGTCCCAGGCGTGCCAGGGCGTGGGCAAAGACCCGAGCCACCCCCGCGCAGTAGCCGTCGCCGGCCACCAGGACCGTGCGTTTCCGTGACAGGGTCTCCACGAAGGCCTCGAAGCGCTTCGGGTCCGTCCGGGCCAGCGAATCGGCCACTTCGTTCAGCATCTTCTGGGCGATCGTGCGAAAGTCCGCCATCGTGTCCTCCGGATCATGGGTACCTTTTCCATCAGACTAATCCTGTGCCTTTGCCCTGTCAAGATGCGTTGACAGCCTGCCCATTTTCCCCTACAATCGCCTTCTCCACGACCCCTTGAACACTTCCGGAGGGCCCGCGTGAAGACCCACACCGCCTATCTCTGGTTCAATACCGCGAAGCTGCGCGACTACATCAACATCACCTCCCAGGTGGCCGACGTCCTGCGTGAATCCGGCATCCAGGAGGGGATGTGCCTGGTCTCCGCCATGCACATCACGGCCGGTGTTTACGTGAACGATGCCGAAAGCGGCTTGATCGCGGACATCGACGAGTGGGCCGAGCATCTTGCACCCAAGGGACCGGAGTACCGTCACCACCGAACCGGGGAGACCAACGGCGACGCCCACCTGAAGAGTCTCCTGGTGGGTCACGAGGTCATCATTCCCGTTACGGCCGGTGCATTGGACCTTGGACCCTGGCAGCAGATTTATTACGCGGAATTCGACGGTCGACGCCGAAAGCGTGTTATCATTAAGATCATGGGTCAGTCAATCGATGCTTCAAATCACGTCTCTTTCCGGGAGGAACCATGATGGCCAACATCCTGGTCGTGTATTATTCGAAGGGCGGGAACACCCGCAAGATGGCTGAACTCGTCGCCGAAGGCGCCGGGGGGCAGGGCGAGCATCGCGTCCAGCTCATCCCCGTTCAGAACCTCGATTCCATCGATTTCCTCGCCGCCGACGGTTTTGCTCTCGGTTCACCCGACTATTTCACCTACGTCGCCGGGCAGATGAAGGTCCTCTTTGACGAAGCGTTGGCGTCCAAAGCACAGCTCAAGGACAAGCCTTTCGTCGCGTTTCTCAGTCATGGGGGTGGGGGAGGGGGGATCAAGAGCCTCGAAACCCTCGCCCAGGCCATCGGCCTGAAGAAGGTTGCCGAGAGTGTCGTTTGCAAGGGCGCTCCAGAGGGGAAATGCGCCCAGGACTGTCGCAAGCTCGGTCAGGCTCTTGCCCAGGCACTGTCCTGACCGCTTGTCTGCTGTGCCAGGGATGAAACGAAACCGACGCCCCCACGGGGGCGTCGGTTCTTTTCTTGCTGCCTTCCGGACCATTTCGGGTGCTACGCTTCCCAGGTGGGGATCGCCTTGCGGATCAACAATCCCCAGGTTTCCTTCGCTTCGATGGGTGGATCATCGGGGCCGGGTGCCTGTCCGTGTTCCCGGATGTACTTTCCTCGGCTCATCGGCTCGTTCTTCTCAAACACGGCCGTGATGTTCAGATCCCCCTTCTTCTGGAGAACCCCACCCGTCTGCAGGGTATCGAGTGACACACGCAGTTCCCACGATGTTGCCGACTTCTGACTCACCAGCTGAATGGTCCCGTGCGACTTGAGCTCCATGGCGCCAAACTTCTCCTTGAAGGACTTCACGGCCGCCCCGAGACCGTCGTAGTCCTTCAATTCCTCCGGCGAGACGTACAGGAGCATACACTCGAAGCCGGTGTAGTCCCCTGTTAAGTCGCTCTTTTCGTTTCCCTGCTTCCAGCACTTCAGGAACCGTTCGAGGATGCCTCGGGGGTCGTCCGCGCCGAAGTCATTGCCGGCGGCGAAAGGATCCTGAAGGTTCGTCCAGATGGCTTCCAGACGCTTCTGGTTCTGGTCGATGATCTGCTTGACCTTGAAGTAGGCGAAGATTCCGACACCCACCAGCACCAGCAGGACCACGTAATACACTGGCGAATGTCGCCGGACTTTGTACTGCTTCACCTTTCCCCGTGCTTGACACCTTCGGCCGGCAGTCGGAAGATCGACTTGCAGTTCCGGCAGCGGACCGTCGAGCCCACAGGACCGTCGAACATCTCCTTGTGATGACAGAACGGACAATGCACTTCCTTCGGTTGCGCCATACGGACTCCTTTCGCTCCTGAGACAGCCTATGATCTATGAATGATGCTGTCTTCTCCTGATCTGACTTCTGCCGAATGGGTTTCGGCTTATCGATTTCCGAAGCGAAGGACTGCAAAAACCGGACTAAAATCGCGAAACTCCCTCCCAACTTATACCGCCAAACCGACTTTCCGTCAAAAGTTTTGCCGGTTTTTGCGTCATTTTTGCGCTTCGGAGCCGCGCCGGGCCCACCCACGGCCTGAGAGGGCCCAGGACTTCGTCTTCGCCACCGGGAAACGTCAAAACGTGACACTTTTTGGCTTTCGCCTCCTTGGGGAGGTTCGTCCCCGACTTTCCCGTCTGCGTGAGGACCGATCTTGGTTCGCCTTATTTGTTGACACCCCCGGCCGGAGTATTATAGTCCGTTCGATATGAAATACAAAAAACTGGGTCGAACCGACATCTCGGTCTCGACCATTTCAATGGGATGCTGGGCCATTATTGGCGACGAAACGTGGGGTCCTCAGGACGAGGCCGATTCCATCGCCGCCATCCATGCCGCCCTGGACGCGGGGGTCAACTTCTTCGACACGGCCGAAGGCTATGGCCAGGGAGCGTCGGAGCAGCTTCTCGGACGGGTTTTCGCCGGACAGCCTCGCGAGAAGCTCGTCATTGCCACGAAAGTCGGGCGCTTCGCCCTGACCTTCGACGAGCTCATCCGACACTGCGAGGCCAGTCTGACCCACCTGAGGACGGACTACATCGATCTCTACCAAGTCCATTGGCCCAGTCCGAAGATTCCCATCGACGAGACGCTCCGGGCCATGGACACCCTGCTCACCCAGGGAAAAATCCGGGTTGCAGGTGTCTCCAACTTCGGGGTCTCCTATCTCAACGAACTCCTCGCCGCCGGACGGGTTGAAGCCAACCAGTTGTGTTACAGCCTCCTCTGGAGGCCCATCGAGCACGAGGTTCAGCCCATTTGCGTCGAGAACGACCTCTCGATCCTCTGTTACAGTCCCCTCTGTCAGGGGCTGTTGACCGGAAAGTTCTCGTCTCCGACGGATGTTCCCGATTCCCGTGCCCGCACGCGACTCTTCTCCAGCGCAAGGCCCCACGCCCGTCATGGCGAGCCTGGTCTGGAGACCGAAACCTTCCGTGCCCTGGCCGAGATTGCCGGGATCGCCCGGTCGATCAACCAGCCTATGAACCAGGTGGCCCTGGCGTGGCTCCTTGCCCAGCCGGGTGTCACCTCGGTCATTGCCGGCGCCCGCAACGCCGAACAGGCCCGGCTCAACGCCCGGGCCGCGGACGTCGAACTTTCCGCGGAAGTCCTGGATGCACTCGATCGTGCAACGTGCCTCCTGAAAGAGCGTGTCGGAACCAATGCCGACCTCTGGCAGCACGATTCACGCATGGAACGTCCCGCTCAATAACCTGGAGATTCCCATGAGCAAAGACCCGCTTGTCGTCGTCAACCCGGATCCCAAGAAGCACGTCCCCGAGATGTTCGACATGTGCGCCAAGGTGTTCAGCAAAGGCATGAGCTACTTCGGCTGCTACACCTGGTGCAAGGACGCCTACATCATGAACTCCCACTACGACTGGAAGTCCTCCGCCATCGGACTCATCGACAACCGGATCGTCACACATTTCGGGATCTGGGATTACACCATGCGCATCGGTCATGCCCGTGTCCGCGTCGGTGGGGTAGGGCTCGTCGCGACCCACGGGGACTACCGGCGGCACGGATACATGGGCATCACGGCCAACAAGTCGCTGGCGTTCATGGCGGCCAACGGTTATGACTTCTCACTGCTCTTCGGCATCGCCGGCTACTACGACCGTTTCGGCTTCGTCCCCTCCTGGGATTCCACGGAATACTGCATCGAATCCCATCATTTCCCCAAGGTTCTGAAGGCCCCGCGCCTCTACAAGTTCGCCCCGCGTCACCGTCAGGATCTGGCCGACCTCTACAATCGCGAGAACGCCACCCGCACGGGAACGGCCGTCCGTCCCACCTTCCTGCGCAGTCAGTGGCCCGGGAAGTGGTCCGGCTATCTTTGGAAGGACGCCCGCGGAAAGGTCGCCGGCTACGTGGTCGTTTCGCAGCAGGGAGACGATATCCTGCGCGTCATCGATTGCGCCGGCCCGGACGATCAGTCCTTCGCCGTGCTCGGGACCCTCGTGCGCAAGTTCCACCTCAAGTCTCTCTCATACTCCGGACTTCACTATGATGCCCCCCTGCGGAAGCGCCTCACCAGTCAGTCCTATTCCTGGGCCAAGGTCAACTTTCGCACCACCGGCGGTCCCATGATCTGCATCATCAACCTCGAATCCGCGCTCGGGAAGCTGACGTCCGAGTTCAATGCCCGGCTCAAGCGGTCGGCCCTGGCCGGGTGGAAGGGACTCCTGATCATCAGCGACGGACGGACGAAAGTCGGACTGGCCATCGACCGCTCCCGCGTTACGGTGGTCCCGCCCAGGAGCACGCCTCATCGACTTCTCGGGAACGACCACGTCGCCCGGCTGCTCATTGGCTCGACCGATCCTGCCGACGTCATCCAGGACGCGCACATGAAGCTCTCCGGAGACGCCTCGAAGCTGGCCGAGGTCCTTTTCCCCAATCAGCATCCCCTGCTTGAAACATGGGACCGCTTCTGAGCGTCCCCGGTACAGGGATTCCACGTCAGCGTTTCAGGAAGGTTATCCTGCTCAGACGGGGTGGTGTCAGGATTTGTTGGGGTCCGTCTCGTCGGGGGCTTTCTGCGCAGGCGACACCGGACCGATCTCCAGCATCTCTTCCCGAGGCTCGTACAGCACCATGGCTCCGGGCATCTCTGCCGCCGGAACCGGTCCTTCCCGGAAGATGTCGATCCGTTCCCACGCCCCGCTTTTCCAGCGCAGAACCAGGGTGATTCCCAGCACGATCACGAAAAAGGTGGCCGCCAGCCACGCCCCCACCACGCCTTTGTCCATCTTATAGGTCAGGAAGTAAGCCGCCGGCAGGAACACCAGCCACGCGTAGGAGATCTGCATCAGCGCCGGGAACCGGGTGTCTCCCGCGCCCTTCAGCGCCCCGCTGCAGACGATCCCCAGCCCGTCGAACAACTGGAACGCCGCCGCCAGCATCAGCACCTGGGAACCCAGACGGATGACGTCCGCTTCCGGCCGGAACAGGCCGATCAACGGTTCCCGGAAGAACCAGAACAGGACACCCATTATGAACATATAGCCCATGCCCAGCTTGATGGCCGTCTCCGCCCGTGAGCGGGCCTCCCGGAGGTTTCCCTTGCCGATCTTCTGACCCACCAGGGCCGTCGTCGCGATCCCCAGGCCCACCGTAGGCATGAACGACAGGTGCATGATCTGCAAGGCGATGTTGCTTGCCGCCAGTTCCGTCTTGCCCAGACGTCCCACCACCAGGGCCGTGAACACGCCCCAGCAGCTCATGTCCAGCACGAACTGCACCCCGGCCGCCCAGCCGATGCGGAACAGTCCCTTCATCCGCTTTCCGTCCCACGCGGACGTGTGTCGCGAGCCGTACTCCTTCGCGTAATGGCCCGTCAGGAACACCCCCATCAGCAGTGCCACCTGCGCAAAGAGTGCGAACACGGTCCCCCAGGCCGCTCCCGCAACGCCCATCGCGGGAACCCCCAGTTTGCCGAAGATCAGCACGTAGTTCAGACCGATATTCACCACGTTGGCCACCAGCGACACCCACATGATGATCATCGGTCGACCGACGCCCTGGAAGAAGCCTCCCAGTCCGGCCCCGGCCGCCGCCGTCGCCACGCTCAGCAGACGGATCTGAAAATACACCACCTCGTATTTCTGAAGCTCCGCCTCGTGACCGATCATCGCAAACAGCTTCGGCGCCAGGGGCCAGAGTCCCATCGACAGGATCCCGCCGATCGCCGAAACGTAGAGTGCCTGCCAGGTGTACCGCGCACAGTCCTCCAGCCTCCCCTTCGCGTAGCTCTGCGACACGAAGGTGCTGTTGCAGCTCAGGACCCCGATCAGAAAGGAGATCGGCATGAACACCAGCATGCCCGCGGGGGTCACCGCTGCGGTCTGGGCTTCCCCCACCTGCGACACCATCCAGAAGTCCACAAACTGCATGGCCGTTGCGGACGCGACCGCAACGATCACCGGAAAAGCCATCCGGAGGACCTCGTGCAGTCCCGCGAGGGAATGCTCCTCAAGCTCAATCATCGGCTTTGACACCGTTCGTCTCCGTTGTGCTCAAATATCACGCCTGTCCCTGTTGCGTCCTCTTACAGCCTTCCTTCACGTTCCGCCACGATGTATTCCAGCGCATACTCATCCAGTCCCAGAACCGCCCGTCCCGCCAGGAGCGTCATCATCATTTCCCGGTCCAGCGGGTCGATGATCGCCCCGTCCGCCCCCGCCGCGATCAGCATCGCCAGGAACGTCCGGTTCAGGAGCTGCCGCTTCGGCAGTCCGAAGCTGATGTTCGAGAGTCCCAGTGCCACGTGGGCGTCGCCGTGCGTCTTCCGGATGTAGCGGACCGCGTCCAGCAGGTCGCGCGCCTGACCCGGGTTCGTGCTGGCGGGTCTCACCAGCGGGTCGAAGTGCACGCGGGACAGCTCTACGTCCGACGTCCTGAACAGGTCCACCAGTCCGTCGATCACCCGGACCCGGCCCTCGTAGTCCTCGGGCATCCCCCGGTCGTCCATCGTCAGCGCCACCACGTCCGTCTTGAACTCCTGCACCAGTCCCAGGACCCCCTTCACCCGTTCCGCTTCCAGGGTGATCGAGTTGATGATGGTCCCGGGGCGATGGCACAGTTCCAGTCCCGCCCTCAGGGCGGCCGGGTTCGGCGAATCGAAGCAGATCGGCAGTTCCGTCGCCGCCGAAACCGTCTTCACCAGCCATTTCATGTCGTCCACTTCCGTGCTCGGGTTGCCCCCGGCGTTGATGTCGATATGCGTCGCCCCGCTGGCTCCCTGGCGCTTCGCCTCCTGGGTGATGAATGCTTCGTCCCGGGCCCTCACACGTTCGTTGATCCGTTTCCGACTCATGTTGATGCGTTCGCCGATCACCGTGAACATGTTCTCTCCTCCCTTGGACTGTCGTGGAAATATCGAGCTTGCGGATGGACGGCACGATCCCGCTGCGTTCAACTCAACACCCTGGACTGCTCACTTCTTCCCGGAGACCATCCCCGCCATTTCCGGGTGCTGCCGGGCGTACCATTTCACCGAGCGGATCAGCGCGTCATGCGGTTCGTGAACCGCCCGGTATCCCAGCAGGCGCTTCGCTTTCGAGATGTCGAAGGTCAGGTGCGTTCCCAGGAACTTCAGCCGGAACTTGTTCAGTCTCGGGGACTTCCTGTTCCCCCCCAGCTTCGCCGTCAGTTCGAACACCGGACACAGCACCTTGGCCAGCCAGACCGGAACCGACTTCCGCGGATGTTCATAACCCATCACGTCGCAGATCGTCTCGATCATCTCCCAGCGTGTCATCTCGTTCCCGTCCGTCACCACGAACGTCTCACCCGGCTTCAGTCCTTCCGTCGTGCTTCCCAGCCACAGCGCTTCCACCAGGTTCCCCGCGTACACCAGGGCCAGCGGGATCTTTCCCTCTCCCAGATACATGAACGTCCCGTTCCGAAGCGTCGAGCACAGTCTCGGAAGGAGCTGCCTGTCCCCCTCGCCGTAAATGTAGGGCGGACGGATCACGACGATCGGAAGACCCTGTTCCTCCACGAACCGCCGGCACACCTTCTCCGCCTCGATCTTCGTGTAGTTGTAATTATCCCCCGTATAGACCAGCGGGTGCGACTCGTTCGCGTTCTCCTGGCGTCCTTCGCCGAAAACCGCCAGGCTGCTGACCACTACGATGCGCGTTATCGGCAGGCCCAGACAGCCGCCCAGCAGGTTCTCCAGACCCGTCACGTTTACCCGGGACATCACCTCGCGCTTGGCCCAGTCGTCCACCAGCGCCGCCGCGTGGAACACGTAGTGCATCCCTTCCAGGTGTTCGCGGAAGCGTTCCGCACTGTCCGACATGTCGCCTTCCACCACCTGTGCCCCCGCCTCGACGATCTCCCGCGTGTCGCTGTTCGGACGGGCCAGGGCACGGACCGTGAAGCCCTCCTTCAGCAGACGCTTCACCAGGTGGGTGCCCACCATCCCGGTGGCGCCCGTCACAAACGCTGCTCGATTCGTCGAACGATCACCCACGGTTGATTCCTCTCTTGACGGCGGCTTCCTCTGCGTAGCTTGACAGGATCTCCCCGAAATACAAACGGTGCGTCGTAATCGGCGCCGACTCCGCCGTCAGGATCACCTTGCACTCATACGTGATCTCCGCTTCCGCAATCGCCGGAACCGGAATCTTCCGTCCTTCGACCGCCGTCAGTCCGCACTGGGCGAACTTGTCCATGTCGCGTCCCGACTTCTTTCCGCAGATGTTCACCGCCTCGCGCATCGACTTCCCCATGACGTTCACCGTGAACGCCGGGCACGCGTTCAGCAGCTCATACGTGTACCGCTCGGGCCTCACCGCGATCGTCAGAATCGGCTTTCCCCACAGTCCCCCAAGCTGAAGCCAGCCCGCCGTCATCGCGTTGGGCTTGCCCGCGCCGTCCACCGTCACCACCAGCACCGTCTGGCCCCCCGGCTGCCAGGACAGCTTGAACGGCCTGATCTCCACCTTCGCCATCCTCACTCCTCGCGGTTCATCTCGGCCTGTTGTTTCGTTTTGTGCGTCTGGCGCTTACGCCCCGTACTTCTCCAGCCGACCCGCGTGCGCCAGCATCAGCGCCATCAGGTCTTTGGCCGCCATCCGTCCCAGACCACCGTGCAGACACGCCTCCTCGTTGAACGCCTTCACCCCGTCCCGCCGCGCGGTCTTCGCCCACAGCAGCACCGGGACCGGGTGCCACGAGTGCGCCTTGTACGACGAGGGGGTCGAGTGGTCGCCCGTCACCACCAGAACGTCGGGCTTCAGCGCCAGGATCTTCGGAAGGGTCGCGTCCGCCTCTTCCAGCTTGGCCACCTTCCGTGCGAAATCCCCGTCCTCGCCCGCCGAATCCGTGTACTTGTAATGCACGAAGAAGAAGTCGTAGTCCTTCCACATCTTTTCCAGCGCCTCCAGTTCGTCCGCGAACCCTTCGATCCCTTCCGTCGGCACCGTCATGCCCACGTAATGGGCCAGTCCGCGATACATCGGATACGTCGCGATCCCGGCCGGCTTCATGCGATAGAGTTCTCCCAGCGTGGGGATGTCCGGACGCTTGTCGAACCCGCGCAGGTTGATGAAGTTTGCCGGGTGTTCGTTCGCCAGGGCCTTCTTCACCTCCGCTAGGAACGTGTTCACGACCTTCGCCGTCCGTTCGCTCGCCTCGTCCTCGCCCTTCGCCGGCAGGGGAGGGACCCCCGTCGCCTGCGGGTCGGTGTCATGCACCTTGTGTCCCAGCCCTTTCCCGCGCAGCACCATCACCCCGCGGTAGTCCTTTTCCGCCTCCAGGAAAATCTCCACCCCCTCGATCCGGATCTTCCGCATCAGCGGGAGCAGGGACTGGTTCTTCTCCGTCGAAATCCTTCCCGCCCGGCGGTCCGTCACGTTGCCGGCCTTGTCGAGCGTGCAGAAATTGAACCGTGCCGCCACGTCGCCAGGCTGGAGCTGGAACCCGATCCCCGCCGCCGACAGGGCCCCCCGGCCGATCAGGAACCGCGTCGGCTCATACCCGACCAGTCCCAGGTGTCCCGGGCCGCTTCCGGGCGTGATCCCGGGGCCCACCATCTCCATGACCCCGCAGACCCCCTCGCTGGCCAGCCGGTTCAGGTTCGGCAGTTTCGCCGCCTCCATCTCCGTCTTTCCGTCCGGACCCGCAAGTCCGCCCAGTCCGTCCATCACCATCATGACGATTTTCGTCGTGTTTGCCTTGGCCAGTTCGGGCAGGGGCCCGAATCCCACGTAGTCCTTCCGTTCCGTCATTGACAGGATCTCCCTTCATGGATTCTCTTCGGATTTGCTGAGGCTGGAATGATAGCGCCCCGGAGCGCCTTGCGCAACCCAAAACGCCCCCAACACCGGAGGCACCATCTCCGCGCTGTCCACGTGGATTCCCGGCGCTCGGTGTGAACACCTGCGGCCCCGTCCCCGCCCAAATCACGATGCCTACTGTCCCTTGGTCCCGGGCGTCGTTCCCCACCCCGGAGGAGGCACCATCTTCCCCTTCTCCTCCTCGGGTTTCTCACCCTTTTCGCCCTTCTTCGGCGTGTAAGTCGGACCGATATACTCCGTCGCGGCCACCACGTCGTCATACCACATCCGGTTCTCGCGGATCCGATTCTCGCCGATGTAGAGCGTGATCGTCATGTGGTTGATCTTCAGTGTGTCCACGTCCCGGAGTCGCAGACCCGGGAAATCCCCGACCAGTTTCCCGTCCACCCAGAACGCCACCCGACCGTCCCGCTTGCCCGCCGTGTTCGCCTTCAGCATCAGTTCGCAGCAGTACCACTTGTCTTTCTGGACCGCGAACCGCGTCTTCGGCGTGAAATTGTCCCCGAATCCTCCCCGCTGTTCGGGATGGTAGCAATAGATCAACCATTCCCCGGGCGTCGGAAGACCGTTTCCCCATCGTTCCGGACGCCACGTGTCCAGGCTGGCCATGAACTTGTTCCGTCCGTCCGCACGCACCCCGGGCGAACTGAACGGGACCCCATCCGCGATCCCCGCGATGCACACCCCGTCGTGGGCCGGGTTGTAGAAGTCGTCGTCCTTGTCGAACTTCACGTAATATCGAACGAACAACTGGTCGAACCCGGGCGTGAACTTCGCCGTAGCGCCGTGTCCGTAATTCGATCCCTTCGGCAGCGTAAACTCCACCGCACGCTTCCCGCGGTGCACGTTTTTCAGGTCTTCCGTGATCAGTTTCGCGGACTCCTGCCACACCGCCCCGTGCCACTTGTCCCGCAGGTTTCCGCTCTCGAACCCGTCCACGAACACCACCGCCTTGTCCTTCTCGATTCCCTCGTCCCCCGCGTATTTCGCCGCGATCCCCTTGTCCCCCTCGGGCAGCGGCCCGCTCGCGTAATCCACCTCCGCCCCCC
>CAZVTD010000036.1:0-17757 GCA_964629945.1 uncultured Planctomycetota bacterium
CCCACCCCGCGAACACGATCGGGAACTTCCGTCCGCTCCCATGTCCGCCCCAGCCTTCCCAGCCCCGGTGTCCCGCGCGCACCAGTCCCCAATAATCGATTCCCACCTGCACAAAGTTGATCAGCAGCCTTTCCTTCTCCTCGGGCGGGTAATCCAGGCACAACAGCAGCCCCGCGTCGGACACCGCCTGTCCCACCCATTGTCCGTAGTGGGGCATGTTCTCCATCGGCTGATCGAACCCGAAGAACCCCGTGTTCAGCCACATTCGCTGGAACACCTCGGCGAACTTCACCGGGTCGGGTGGCTTTTCCGCGCCCGCCGTCGGCTTCTTCAGCCGGGGCAGCTTGTCCCGTCTCAGGTTCCGGGCCAGGTAGATCTTCTGTTCGCGGTCGCCATAGCTCGGCCGGAACGCGTCCGCCGGCTGCGGCTCACCCACACACGTCAGCACCGCCGCCACCTTCAGTGGACAGTTGTCGTGCACCCCGCGTGCCCCCGACGAATGATACACGAACTTCGATTGCTCCCCCTGCTTCAGGCTGATCGTTGAGACCAGGGCGTCCCCGGGCTTCATCGACACCGGAATGCGCGTGATCAGCTCAGGCCGATACCAGTTCTTGATCCCGCTGTCGAACGCCATCTCCAGCTTCGCCGGCATGTTCAGCATCGAGCCGTTCCGCACCAGCGTGTCCACCTTCCGTCTCTGCTCGACGGCGTCCAACTCCTCCTTCGGGATTTCCGCGCCATACATCGGCTTCGGCTCGACCTCCGCGACCGTCACCGGACCCACCACGTACCAGTCGCCGCTCACGAACTGTCCCGCCCGGACCGGCTTGGCGAACCGCCACGTGATTCCATACTGCGTCAGGCTCTCCACCAGCGCGAGGTCGGTGTGGGCCGGTTTTGCCGGCGCGTTTTTAGTGGTGTAGATCGTCGTGCCCGTGCTGCTTCCACCCCGCTGCATCGCCTTCAGGTCCGGACTGTCCGCCCGGGTCCCACATGTCGCAAGCAGAAGCACCACCCACGCGCCCAGCACGCTCCCTCGCATCGCCCGGCCCTCCTCCAGACTCACTCCGACTTGTCCTTTTCCCGGCGGGGAAGTTCCACCCGCCGCTCCCGACACGAGCCGTCGTAAAAACACAAATAGACCTCGTCCCCGATCTTCCGCGTGGAGAAGTTTCCTGGACTTCGTTCGTAAATCATCTCCTGGCCGGTGAACGGATTCCTGGTCCATTTCTCGCTGATCAGGTAATTCTTCTCCACCGCCACCTGCGGGAAGTGTGCCAGCTCGTCCTCGCTCATCTCCGCGTGGAGCACGCCATCCTGGGCCATCTGAATCACCGCCAATTCGAACATCCGCAAACGATTATATACGAACGCCGGGTGCAGCGCACGTCCGCTCTGCACCGCCACTACCTCCACGCTGACCCACACCAGTGCCGCCACCACCACCACCGCCGCCGCCAGCGTTCCGAGCGTTTTCCATTCCCGCACGGTTGGTTTTCGCCTGCCCCGGCAGATCACCATCAACACCAGCAGGCTTGCCGCTGCGCCCACCAGCAGAACGATCGTCACCAGATCCCGTCGGCCCCGCGCACTGAAAAAGGTGTCCCGATAGGGTTCCAACTCCGAAAGTCCGATCTCCACGTCCCGGCCCATCTGTTCGGGTGTCAGGTCCCCGTTCAGGCGAGTCATCACGCACCCGTTCCACAGGAACGCCTGCACGTCCGGGCTTCCGATGACCAGACGGAACGTCTTGCCCTGATAATCGGGTTGGGTGTCCTGGGATCCCGCGTCCGACAGCACGTACCGGTCCGCAGCAGCCCGCCGGAACCCTTCCGCCCCGGCCATCTCCCCCGCGACAACGAACAATTCCACCTTCGTCGGCGAACCCGCCAGTCCCGTCAGTTTCATCGGATAAACCGGCCGGTCCACCGCGAACGTCGCCGCGATCGGATGGGGCGTCGCTTCCCCGCCTCCCTCCTGCCTCAGCTTCGCGACCACGAAGCACCACTTCCGTCCGATGTAATCCTACACCACCGCTTCGGATGTCTCATCCAGCGTTTTCAGCCCCTGACCTTTCAGCCATGCTGAAAGGTCCCCCGCCGATTGTGCCCGGAGCACCGAAACCTCGTAATTCCCCACCCGCTGGGTCGAAGCCACCATCACGCCCTGTCCTCCTCCCAGGCTGACCCCCGCCGTCCCCAGCGCCGAAAACAAGAGACTCCAGACGAAAAGGTAGAGCACCACCAGAAGCAGCACGCCTGTCGCCCGGCTCTTCCGGTCCCGCGTCAGGATGACCACCCCCGCCAGAAGCGCGATAAGCACCACAATATGAAGAAGGGTCTTCAGGTTCCCTTGCAGGTCGTGGATGATCCTCGGCTGGATGCACATCGCCAGGGACTTCAACATCCCGGCATCAGCCACGTCCAGCTTCGTCGGCTCGCTCGGAAGGGGAATCACCCACCCCACCGAAGGGGAGGGCGTCTCGTAGGTGGACTCCACCACCAGCGTCTCTACCCCGTTCCGATACACGATCATCGCGCGCTGAACCGGCACCTTCGGCAGCGCCGCCACCGCCGGCTCGGGCCAATAACCCCCGTCCCCGTGTGTCCATCCCGCCAGAAGCAGAAGCCCCACCCCTGCGATCAGGCTTTTTCCGGTCATGGCGTGTCTCCTTTGCCGGGGTCATCTTGCTTCCGTCGCACGTCTCTTTCCCCATTGTATTATAGGACTTGCGTTGAATGGGGACATACAGATTCTTCCGCGGATTCCCGTCGTTCGTCCCCGGTCTTTTCCCTTGAAACTTCCCTGTCCCCTGTTATAGTGCGCGTCTCTGTCGAACGGACGGAATTCCTTTCCAGAAGGAGGGTTGCATCCAGATGGCCAAGACAACCATTGACCAGGTCCGTAACGTCGCGCTGGTGGGTCACGGCGGAGCGGGCAAGACCATGCTCATCGAGTCCATGCTCTTTGCTGCCGGTGTGACCAAGCGTCTCGGCGCGGTCGACGAAGGGACCTCGGTCAGCGACTATGATCCCGAGGAGAAGGACCGTCAGAACTCCATCAACGCCGCCGTCGTGCACCTCTCGCACAAGAACGTCGCGATGAACCTCATCGACGCTCCCGGCTATCCCGACTACGTCGCCGAGGCCATCGAGTCGCTGCGTGCCGTCGAGACCGCCGTCATCGTCATCGGGGCTGCCGCCGGAATCGGCGTCAACACCCGACGCATGTGGGCCGAAGCCGAGCGTGAAGGACTCGCCCGCTTCATCGTCGTCTCCCGCATGAGTGCCGACAACGTCATGTTCGAGGACCTGCTCACCCAGATCCAGGAAGTCTTCGGGAAGCAGTGCATCCCCATGACGCTTCCCGTCGGTCAGGCCAAGCAGTTCTCCGGCGTCGTCAGCACCGTCAAGCTGCCCGATGCCATTCCCGACGGCGTCCTCGGCGATCCCCAGTCCACCCACGACAACCTGCACGAAACCGCACTCGAAGCCGACGACACGCTGCTCGAACGCTACCTCGAAGGCGAGGAGCTTTCCGAAGCCGAAATCACCGGCGCCATCGCCAAGGCCGTCGCCGCCGGACTCGTCGTGCCCGTCTTCGTCCTCGACAGTCTCAAGGAAGCCACACCCGGAAAACCCGGCATCGGCGTCGCCGAGCTCATGGACGCCGTCGCCGATTTCGCCCCCAGTCCCGTCACCGGTGTGCATCGCAAACTCGTGGACGGCGAAACCGAAACCGAAATCCTCCCCACGCCCGACGGTCCTTTCATCGCACAGGTCTTCAAGATCCTCACCGACCCCTTCGTCGGAAAGCTCTCCTACACCCGTGTCTTCTCCGGAAAGCTCTCCCCCGAAAACGGCCTGAACATCGCACGCACCGGTGAACACTACAAGATCAACCAGTTCCTCCGGCTCCAGGGAAAGGACCAGTCTCCCATCCCGCAGGTCGCCGCTGGCGACATCCTCGCCATTCCCAAGCTCGAAGACCTCCGGCTCGGCGACACCCTCACCGACGGAAAGGTCAAGGGATCTGTCGCATCCGTGCCGTTCCCCCAGCCCATGGTCTCCCTGGCCGTCGAACCCAAAAGCCGGGGCGACGAGGGCAAAATCTCCGGAGCGCTCGCCAAGATGGCCGAGGAAGACCCCACCTTCAAGGTCTCCCGCGACCGGCAAACCGGCGAAACCGTCATCTCAGGGATCTCCACGCTTCACCTCGAAATGATGCTCTCGCGTATGAAGCGTCGCTTCAACGTCGAGGTCAGCACCAAACAGCCCAAGATTCCCTATCTGGAGACCGTCATCTCCAAGGCCGAAGGACACTACCGTCACAAGAAGCAGACCGGTGGACGTGGACAGTTCGGAGAGGTCTACCTCCGTGTCGAGCCCCAGGAACGCGGCAAGGGCTTCGAGTTCGTCGATGAGATCTTCGGTGGGTCCATCCCAAGCAACTTCATGCCCGCCGTCGAAAAGGGCATCCGCGAGGCCTGTGACAAGGGCATCATCGCCGGTTTCCCCGTCATCGACGTCAAGGTCGCCGTCTATGACGGAAAGGACCACCCCGTCGATTCCTCGGAAGCCGCCTTCAAAATCGCCGGCGGTCGGGCTTTCGCCGACGCCTTCGAAAAAGCGCAGCCCGTGCTTCTCGAACCCATTGTCATCGTCGAGGTCACCGTCCCCAGCAACTTCCTCGGGGATATCACCGGCGACATCAACTCCCGTCGTGGACGAATCATCGGTATGGACTCCGCCGCCGGAATGCAGATCGTCCGCACACAGGTGCCCCTCTCCGAAGTCCTCCGCTACGCCACCGAGCTTCGCTCCATGACCGGTGGACAGGGCTCCTACACCCTCGAGTTCAGTCACTACGACGTCGTCCCCGGAAACATCGCCCAGGGGATCATCGCACAACACAAGAAGGAAAAGGACGAAGACGAGGACTGAGCACGTTGCAGACGCTTCCTCGATCCGCCGCGTTCGGAATCCCGGACCGGCGGATTTTTTTCGCCGCGATCGTCCCGTCCAACCCCCGTGCGATTTCGGCAAGTCGGTCCTTGAACGCTTTCGGACCCTTGCTATCATGACCGGACCGGTCGGACGCCCCAAAACCCCGGAGGCGGGCTTTCACGTGCGATCCCGACCGATGTCCCGCATGGAAAGGAGCGTTGAAACGATGCCTGCTGACGTTCAGTTCACCGTCTTCACCAAACCCTGGAAGATGCCCATCGCCGAGTTGGCCGCCTTCATCAAAAAACTCGGTTTCGCCGGAATCGAACTCCCCGTTCGACCCGGCTACCAGGTCGAGCCGGAGAACATCACCCGGAAGCTCCCCGAAGCCGCTAAAGTCTTTGCCGACCACGGCTTGCGCATTGCCACCATCGCCGGTCCCACCGACGAAAAAACCATCGCCGCCTGCGGCGAAGCCGGTGTCCCCATCATCCGCGTCATGGCGCGTCTCGCACCGGGCGAAACCTACCAGACCATGGAGGACAGGATTCGCAGGACCTACGAGAGCCTGATCCCCGCCCTGGACAAGCATGGCGTCTGTCTCGGGATGCAGAACCACTGCGACGAATTCGTCTGCGATATGGCCGGGACGTATCGTCTGCTGGAGGGATTCGACACGAAGCACGTCGCCGCGGTGCTGGATTTCTGTCACTGTGCGCTTGCCGGCGAAATCCCCAGCATCGCCTGCGACATCATCTGGGACAAGCTCTGCCTCATCAACATGAAGAACTGCTACCGCAAGCGCGTCTCGCCCCCGGGAGCTGACGTCACCATCTGGGAAAAGGTCTGGTGCGTCGCGCGCGACGGCTTCGCCCACTATCCCACCATCGCCGAAGAACTTCACAAGCGCAACTACGTCGGCGACATCTGCCTCTCCGCCGAATACTCCGAAGAGGACAAGGTCAACGAATACATCGCCGACGACCTCGCCTTCGCCAGGAAGCTCCTCGCCTGAGACGCATCGCGTCCACGCTCAAACCCGAGGCCTGCCGGTTTTCCCCCGGCAGGCCTCCAGCATTTCCCCAAGCCTCTGCGCTGCGACGTAAGCCTTCTTCAGAAACGCCTCGCCTTCCGAAGCCGGCCTGCCTCGCATGGTCGACTCCAGGCTCACGCAGCCGGCGTAGCTCGACCGCGCCACGATATCCATCAGCCTCTCCCAGTCCACCGTCCCCTCCAGGGGGATGCGATGCTGGTCCCCGCTTCCGTCGTTGTCATGCAGATGGATCGCGATCAGCCGGTCCCGCATCCCCTCCAGCCGTTCCAGCCCGTCCCCGGTCACGTTCCCGTGACCCGAATCATAGCACAGCCCCACGAATCCCGGCGCATACCGCTCCAGGATCCGCCCGATGGGGTCGAAGTTCCCGTTCTCGACCGCGATCCGCACACCGAACCGCCTGGCCGGTGCTTCCAGTTCATCCAGCGAGCGGAACATCTGTGCCCACACCTTCTCGTTCAGGTCCCGCGGCTCGGGGAACGTCGGCATGTGCAGGATGATCACGTCCGCTCCCAGACGTGCCGTCATCTCCATCCGGTTCTTCACCAGTTCCACCCCGGCCAGCCGCTCATACTCCCGCACCGAGCCGTAGTTCTTCTCCGCCCCGTGCGATGCGTGAAGGTTCAGCAGCTTGAGCCCATAGCGGTCCAGCCAGTCTTCGATCGCCTGGATCTCGGGCTCCGTGTACAGAAAATCCGTCCCGTAGTGCTGGCACCAGTGCACGTGCGTGAAGCCCGCCTCGGCGATCTCGCGCAGGTAGCACTCCGAAGGCCCCGTCGTCACCACGTAATCCGTCGTCATCGACAGCATGACACGGTCCTCATTCCCCCTCCCGCGTCTCCCCCTTTTCGCGTTGTGCCCCGGGAACTTGGTCCAGGAATCGTTCCCACCCCTCCGTATACACCTTCCCCGACGTCTCGAACCCGTCGTCGTGCGTCCCCGTGAGTTCCAGGAACCACTTCGGCTCCGGCGCACCCTCATACAGACGACGACCCAGCTCGAAAGGCACCGTCTCATCCTCGCGGCTGTGCACCACCAGCAGCGGACACGTCACCCCCGAGACGTATTCCGCCGTGTCATACCTGAACCGCAGCAGCCACCGCACCGGCAGCCACGGATACATCCCCCGCGCAAGGTCCAGCATCGACGTGAACGACCCCTCCAGCACCAGACCTCCCGGCCGATGTTCCCTCGCCACCCACGCCGCGATCGGCCCCCCCAGCGAATGTCCCGCCAGGATGATCTGTTCCGCCGGGATCTTCTTCTCCTCGGTCAGCCATCGCCAGGCCCCTTCCGCATCCGCGTACGTGCCCTTTTCCGTCGGCTTCCCCTCGCTGCGCCCATACCCCCGGTAATCGAAGATGAACGCATTCAACCCCATTCTGTTCATCACGTGCAGAAGGTCCAGCCGGTCTGAGATGTTCCCCGCGTTCCCATGACACAGCAGCACCGTCGCCCGGGGCTGTTCTGCCGGAACGTACCAGCCGTTCAGCTTCACCCCGTCCGTCGCGTTGAACCACACCTCTTCATAACGCAGTCCCGCGTCCGTCGGCGTCGCGTCCACCGTTCGGCTCGGAACGAACACCAGTCGGGATTGGAACAGGAACAGCAGCATGACCACCCCAATATAGCTGACCAGAACGATTCTCAGGATGCTGAAGACGACCCTGCGGAGTCGCGATTTTCCCGTCGTGGTCACGTCTTGGCCTCATGAAGTCCGGAGGAGCCCGTCTGTCCCCATGATACCGTCCCGCACCGTGTCGGCAAGCTTTTTGACCCCCCAAAGACCCTTGTCTTTGGCCCGCCTCCAGGTTAAGATGCCCTCCCTGAGTCTTATCCTGTTATCCCCATTCAGAGAGGATGCCCCGATGGATCTGGAACGTGTCAGTCGACTGGTGCGCGAACTCCTGGCCGAGATCGGCGAGGACCCCAACCGCGAAGGGCTTCTCAAAACCCCCATGCGCGTCGCAAAATCCTGGGAATTCCTCACCCAGGGCTACCGCATGGAGCCCAAAGACGCCGTCAGCGATGCCGTCTTCCAGTCCCACGCCAACAACATGATCATCGCCCGCGACATCGAAGTCTACTCCCTCTGTGAGCACCACATGCTTCCCTTTTTCGGACGCTGCCACATCGGCTACGTCGCCCGCGACAGGGTCGTGGGCGTCTCCAAGCTCGCCCGGCTCGTCGAATGTTTCGCCCGTCGACTCCAGATTCAGGAGCGTCTCACCGCCGAAATCGCCCGCGAGATCATGGAGACCCTCGACGCCGAAGGCGTCGGCGTCGTCATGGAATGCCAGCATCTCTGCATGATGATGCGAGGCGTCCAGAAGCAGAACTCCGTCATGACCACCTCCTCCGTCCTCGGTTCCTTCCACGATTCCCCCACCACCCGTGCCGAGTTCATGAGCCTCATCCTGCGACCGACCATCTGATCCGGACTCCCGGTTCGGTCGGCTTTCCAGGACCGTCCTGCACCTCGGCTGACCGTCCGGCCTCCCTTTTTCTGTGTGCCTCCGGCCGGCCTGCATCTCTTTTTTCCCGCTCCCGCCTATGCGGGGCCATAATTTCACACCCTTCAATCGTTTCAAATGCGCCAAAAAAGACGGGACCCGAGCGTCCCAAATGCCGATGAATCCACTCGGGTAGGGTTTCTCAGAGTCGCCGAAACGACGTCTTCCGGGCGACCGAGAGGATAGGCTATGGGAGGGCCGGAGATTTTGTGTGCTCCGTAAGTCATTTATTCGCAATGACTTGCGGATCGAAAGGCCGGCCGCCCAGCTCTGACGGGTGGGGTGTTCCTTTTGCGGAAGGAGCGCCCTTTTTATTTGGGCGCTGGTCCCGGCGTACACAGGACTTTAGGACGAGGTGAAGCCGTATGATTACACTGGAAGAACTGCTGCGTGAGCTGATTGACCGGGGTGGATCGGACCTGCACCTGACCGCCGGAAGCCCACCGAGGATTCGCATCGACGGCGACCTCCTCATCACCGAGCATGAAAAGCTGACCCCCGAAACCAGCCAGCAGATCGTCTATTCCCTCCTCAACAACGAGCAGATCGCCCGGTTCGAGAAGGACCTCGAGCTCGACCTCTCCTTCGGAATAGCCGGCCTCGGCCGTTTCCGGGTCAACGTCTTCATGCAGCGAGGCGCCGTCGGGGCCGTCATGCGCATCATCCCCTGGGAAGTGCGGTCCATGAGCGAACTCGGATTGCCCCAGAAGCTTTGCGAGGATCTCTGCAAGCTCCCCAAGGGACTTGTCCTCGTCACCGGGGCCACCGGGTCCGGAAAGTCCACCACCCTGGCCTCGCTGATCTCCTACATCAACGACACCCGCGAGTCTCACATCGTCACCATCGAGGACCCCATCGAATTCGTCCACCGGAACAAAAAGTGTCTCTTCAACCAGCGCGAGGTCGGCTCCGACACCCACAGTTTCCCCAAGGCCCTGCGCTCCGTCCTGCGTCAGGACCCGGACGTCATCCTCATCGGCGAAATGCGTGACCAGGAGACCATCGAGGCCGCACTCACCCTCGCCGAGACCGGACACCTCACCTTCGGCACGTTGCACACCTCCGACTGCGTCCAGACCATCAACCGCATCGTGGACGTCTTCCCGGCCTATCAGCAGCAGCAGATCCGCACCCAGCTCTCCTTCACGCTCCAGGCCGTCTTCTGCCAGCAGCTGCTCGTCCGGTCCGACGGACGCGGACGTGTCCTGGCCGCCGAGATCATGGTCGCCAATTCCGCCGTCCCGGCCCTCATCCGCGACGACAAGGCCCACCAGATCTACTCCATCATCCAGACCAGCGGAAAGCTTGGCATGAAGACCATGAACGCCTCGCTCTATGACCTCTACCGGAACGGGGCCATCACCTACGAGGACGCCCTGGCCAGAAGCACCGACGTCGAAGACCTGAAACGGATGTTCCAGGCTGTTTGAGCCGGTAACGCAACCTGTTCTTTCCGCTGTGGACGCACCGGAGGAGTCAGCACATGGCGAAGTTTGATAAACGTCTCGGAAATATCCTGGTCGGCTCCAAACTCCTCACCGAGGACAAGGTCGCCGAGGCCATGACCCAGGTCCAGAAGGACCACAGCTCCCTCAGTGCCGTCGTTCTCGAACACGGCCTCGTCGAGGAACGCGATTTCATCGGGGCCGTCTCCCGCGAAACACACCTGGCTCCCGTGGACGTCTCCAAGATCGAAGCCTCTGACGATGCCCTCACCAGCCTGCCCCAGGATATGGCCACTTACTACGGCGTCCTTCCCCTGGCCAAGATCGGCAACGTTCTCACCGTCGCCGTCGCCAACCCCTTCGACATCCTCAAGCTCGACGACGTCCAGATCATCACCGGCTGCGACATCCGACCCGTCGTCTCCACAGAGCCCGCCATCCGACAGGGCATTGAGCGAACCTACAACCGTGGCGAACAGGAGATGAGCGAACTCTTCGAAGAGCTCGGCGACTCCAACGTCGAATTCCAGCAGTCCTCCGAAAGCGACGAGGAAGCCGTCGACCTCTCCGAAATCGCGGGAACCGGCACCGGGGGAACCTCCCCCGTCGTCAAGCTCGTCAACCTCCTCATCTACCAGGCCATCCGCGACGGAGCCTCCGACATCCACATCGAGCCCTTCGAAAAGCAGCTCCGTGTCCGTTACCGACAGGACGGCGCACTTCACGAAACCATCTCGCCTCCAAAGGCCATGCAGGGCGCCATCGTCTCCCGTATCAAAATCATGGCCGACCTCGACATCGCCGAAAAACGCCGACCCCAGGACGGAAAATTCCAGATGAAGGTCGACGGTCGCGCCGTCGACTTCCGTGTCTCCATCCTTCCCGTCGTCCACGGCGAAAAGGTCGTCCTCCGTATTCTCGACTCCTCCAACCTCGTCCTCAAGCTCGACATCCTCGGCTTCGAGGACAAGGCCCTCAACGACTTCCGAAACGCCATCCACGCCCCCTATGGCATGATCCTCGTCACCGGACCCACCGGTTCCGGAAAGTCCACCACGCTCTACTCCGCCCTCAAGGAAGTCATGAACATCGAGGACAACGTCGTCACCGTCGAGGACCCCGTCGAATACCAGCTCGCCGGAATCAACCAGGTCCCCGTCAACGTCAAGCGCGGACTCACCTTCGCCGGCGCACTCCGTTCCATCCTCCGTCAGGACCCCGACACCGTCATGATCGGCGAAATCCGCGACAAGGAAACCGTCGAGATCGCCGTCAAGGCCGCACTCACCGGCCACCTCGTCCTTTCCACGCTCCACACCAACGACGCTCCCTCCACCATCTCCCGTATGCTCGATATGGAGGTCGACCCCTTCATGGTTGCCAGTTCCGTCGTGCTCGTTTCCGCCCAGCGTCTCGCGCGAAAGCTCTGTGAAGAGTGCAAAAAGCCCATGGACCGTCCCGCCAGGGAAACCCTTCTCAAGACCGGCTTCACCGAGGAGGACCTCGCCACCGATTTCACCCTCTACAAGGCCCAGGGCTGCTCGCGATGCTCCGGCGGATACAAGGGACGCTTCGCTCTGCTCGAGACCATGCCCGTCTCCGAAACCATCAAGAGAATCGTGGTCGACAGAGGCTCCGTCCTGGATGTCAAGGCCCAGGCCCTTCGCGAGGGCATGATCACCCTCAGACGCTGTGGAATCCTGAACGCCATGCGCGGCAAGACGTCCATCGAAGAAGTGCTTCAGGTCACCATGGGAGATTGACGAAATTTGACGGGTGCCCAGGCGCCCCTGTCAGGAGATGAAAATGGCAAATTATCGATACACGGCCAAGGCGGCCAGCGGAAAGGACGTCTCCGGCGTCACCACCGCAGGCAGCGAAGCCGAAGCCGTGTCCCAGCTCAAGGGACAGAACCTCGTCGTCCTCAAGATCCATCGCGAGGGCGGCTCTCCCTTCTCCTTCTCCCTCTTCGGCGGGGATCCAAGACCCCACGTCAGTGCCGACGACATGGTCCTCTTCACTCGACAGCTTGCCACCATGATCGGCGCCGGCATCCCTCTCTTGGAAGCACTCGAAGTCCAGGCCGAGCAGGTCAGGGACAAGGGCTTCCGGATCGCCATCACACGCATCGCCGAAAAGGTCCGCTCCGGAAGCGACCTCTCCGCCGCACTGGCCGACTACCCCAAGGTCTTCCGAGCCATCTTCATCAACATGGTCAAGGCCGGTGAGGCCTCCGGTCAGCTCGATGAAATCCTCGTCCGACTCGCCGAATACGAGGAAGCCTCCGTCGCACTCAAGCGGGAGATCAAGGCCGCCATGACCTACCCCGTCGTCTCCTTGACCCTCATCACCGGCATCACACTCTTCCTCATGGTCGGCATCCTCCCTAAATTCAAGCAGATCTTCGACTCCCTCATGGCCAGCAACCCCAAGGCCAGTCTCCCGGCCGTCACACGCTATATGCTCGCACTCAGTCTCTGGATGCGGGATAACTTCCTCCTCATGACCGGCGGCATCGTCGTCCTCATCATCGCCCTCGTCATGTACACCCGGACCGGGATCGGTGGGTACCAGTGGGACTGGCTCAAGCTCAGACTTCCCGTCTTCGGACCCCTCTTCCGAAAGGTCTCCATGAGCCGTTTCGCCCGCACCTTCGCCACGCTCATCCGTTCCGGCGTACCCATCCTCGGCGCACTCGAAATCGTCTCCGGAACCGCCGGTAACCGCGTCGTCTCCAACGCCGTCATGGGGGCCAAAGAGTCCGTCCGACAGGGGAACACCCTCGCCGAGCCGCTGGGCGCCTCCGGAATCTTCCCTCCCATGGTCGTCCGAATGGTCTCCATCGGGGAACGCACCGGCGCCATGGAAGCACTCCTCGAAAAAATCTCCGAATTCTACGACCAGCAGGTCAAGGCCACCGTCGAGTCCCTCACCTCGCTCATCGAGCCCATCATGATCGGCGTCATGGGCGTCATGGTCGGAACCATCGTCCTCTCGGTCTTCCTCCCCATCCTCAAGATTCAGCAACTGGTCACCAAGTAAGCGGGAGAACGCAGCGGTGAGGAACGCTTCAGAGCGAACGAAAATCGTCGAAGGGGCCACGGGACGTCACGACCGCGAAATGACCGGTCTCAAGTGGGTCATGCTCTGCCGGTTGGCCGCCGTCGTCGTCACACTCGGCATCATCCTCGTAACCGCACTGGGGAAAGGAAAACTCTACGATGACCTCTATCCGACATACCTCGTCCTGGTGGTGGTGTGCCTCTTCAACCTCGGGTATCTCCTGTGTCTTGGACGAATCCAGCGTCCCAGACGGTTCGCCGGTATGCAGATTCTGCTTGATGTGCTTTTCGCAACCGCCCTCGTCTACGTCAATGGCGGGGCGGCGTCCAGCCTCTCCTGGCTCTACTTCGCCTGTATTCTTGCCGCCAGCACACTGGTCGGCGCTTCCGCCGGTCTGGTGGTGGCTTCACTTGCGACCATCTGCCTGGCGTGCGTTACCATGCTGACCTTCATCGCCTATCACAACCACTGGAATCTCCCCCTCATCGGCCTGCAGGTCGAACGCGCCGGTCCCTTCGAAAACCTCTACCTCGGTTCCGCCTATCTCCTCGCCCAGGGACTCGCCTTCCACCTCGTCGCCATCCTCAGCGGAAGACTGGTCACGCGTCTCAAGGGAACCACCGTCCTCAGTGACGAACTCCTCCAGAACATCAACGAGGGCGTCATTGCCGTCGACCCCAACGACCGCATCGTGCACATCAACCGCGAAGCACGGTTCCTCCTCTCACTCGACCCCCGACGCAGCCTCGCCGGCTTCCGCCTCGCCGACGTCCTGGCCGACGTCCCCTCGTCCAGGCTCGTCCAGAAAATCGTATACGACCACGACATCGTCCACGAGCGCATCGACCTCCTCTCGGCCGCCGGGGAATCCGTCCCCGTCAGTGTCACGGGCTCTCCACTCAAGGACGACTCCGGACGCTGCCGGGGGACCGTCTGGATGCTCACCGATCTCACCGAGCAGCAGCAGATGGAGCAGGCCATCGAGCAGGTCAGACGCATGGAGCTCGTCGCCCAGATGTCCGCCGGGATCGCCCACGAGATCCGCAACCCCCTCGCCTCCATTCGCGGCTCCGCACAGGAAGTCTCCGAAGATTCCTCCCTCAGGCCCGAGATCAGCCGGCTCATGCAGTTGGTCGTCCGTGAGTCCGACCGCATCAATTCCGTCATCACCGAATTCCTCCACTTCGCCGGGACCCGGAAACCCGTGCTCAGACGCTGCAACCTTGCCGACGTCCTCACCGACACCGTCCTCCTCCTCGAAAAGCGCTGTCCCGAGTCCGGACATCGCGTCGAGCTCATCGCCGACGGACCCGTCTTCGCACTCGGCGACCCCGAACAGCTCAAGCAGGTCTTCCTCAATCTCGGCCTCAACGCCCTCGAAGCCATGCAGACGCCGGGCGTCCTCCGGATCCACACCGAATACCGCCAGAACCGGCCCCGCTGGAGCACGTCCGAATTCGACGACGCCTCCATCACACGCGCCTGCGTCACCTTTCAGGATTCCGGACAGGGCTTCGACCCCGCCGACGTCGAGCGTCTCTTCACGCCGTTCTACACCACCAAGACCCGCGGAACGGGTCTCGGATTGGCCGTCGCCCGTCGCATCATTCAGGCCCATCGAGGCGACATCGAAGTGCATTCCCAGCCGGGAATCGGAAGCCGCTTTACCGTCTGTCTCGAAGCATGTGTCCAGCCGACCTCTTGCGGGCTGGTGACGACTACGGTCTAGAAGGAGCGTTTGTGAGTTACCAGGACGATAGCGTGCAGGGCAGGGTGCTCATTGTGGACGACGAGGAAGGCATGCGGAACTACCTCTCCGTCGTCCTCTCTCGCGACGGTCACCGCACCGAAACCGCCGCCGACGGACTCACTGCACTTCAACTGTGCTCCAGGAACGACTACGATGTCGTTCTCCTCGATCTCAAGATGCCGCGGCTCGACGGACTCGGTTTCCTCGAACGCCTCCGCGAAAGCGGTGCCTCCCCCGTCACCGTCGTCATGACCGCCTATTCCACCTGGGAATCCGCCGTACAGGCCATGAGACTTGGCGCCTACAACTACATCCGCAAACCCTTCGACAATGACGAAATACGCGCCATCATCGCACGCTCCGTCCGTGTCTCCCTCTTCCTCCGTCGCGAGGAACGCGACCAGGCCGAACAGTTCATCGTCGGAAACCTCATCGGAAACTCCCCAGCCATGCGAAAGGTCCAGGACCTCATCCGACGCGTCGGGCCCACCGATTCCACCATCTGCATCCATGGCGAATCCGGGACCGGAAAAGAGCTCGCCGCACGCGCGCTCCACTTCAATTCCTCACGTCGCGACGGTCGCTTTGTCGCCGTCAATTGCTCCGCCTTCACCGAAACACTCCTCGAAAGCGAGCTCTTCGGCCACGCACGCGGGTCCTTCACCGGCGCCGTCTCCGACAAGCAGGGCCTCTTCTCCGTCGCCTCGGGCGGAACCTTCTTCCTCGATGAGGTCGGCGACATGAGCCGAACCCTGCAGGCCAAGGTCCTCCGGGCCCTTGAGGAGCGACAGGTCAAGCCCGTCGGATCCACCGAGAGTATCAAGATCGACGTCCGACTCATCGCCGCCACAAACAAGAACCTTGCCGAACTCGTCGAAAAAGGCGAATTCCGTGAGGATCTCTACTATCGTCTCAACGTCATCCCCCTCGACCTCCCTCCGCTCCGCGAACGAAAGGGCGACATCCCCTTCCTGGTCGGACACCTCATCGGAAAGCATTCCCGACGCATGGGCAAGCCCATCAAGGCCGTCTCCAGGCAGGCCATGGATTACCTCCTCGCGCACGATTGGCCCGGCAACGTCCGTGAACTCGAAAACGCCATCCAGCGCGCCATCGCGCTGGCTCGGGCCGAGGAGATCACCGTGGACGATCTCCAGGATGATGTCCCCGTGGACGACGATCAACCCGCACCGCAGACCGCCGGTCTTCCTCCGGATGGCATCGACCTGGGCGAACATCTCATCGCCGTCGAGCGAAACTACATCCTCCGAGCCCTCGAACGTTCAGGAGGACGGGTCACCCGGGCCGCAAGACTCCTCCACATGAGTGTCCGCTCGCTCCGCTATCGCATCCAGAAGCTTGGACTCCGTCAGGTCCCCGATCCCGACGACCTCGAAAACTCCGAAATCTCCGAAGCCACCTACTCCGGTGACACGAATTGGTAGTCCCGAAGAACCTCTCGGGAAGCGAAAGTGACAAGAATTGTCACTTTCAGGACCCGGAAAAAAGTCCGCAAAAAAGATTGGAGCGTAACCTTAAGATAGCAAACGACTTGCGAACAACACGGCTTTTCCGGAAATCGTTTGGCACGCCGTTTGCTCTTCTATCCCCGCGGAAACAAAAAGAACGTTTCTTCTTCAAGAACTGCGAAAGGAGGTGTGTGGGTACAGCCGATGATTTCAATCGTTGAGTGGTTTCGAACGTGATAGGGTATTTTACACTTTTGGGAGAAAAGGGCATGTTTAGGAATCGTAAGGGCTTCACGTTGATCGAGTTGATGATCGTGGTTGCGATCATTGCCATTATCGCAGCCATCGCCATTCCTCAGTTGCTGCGTTCCAGGATCAGTTCCAACGAAACGGCGGCCATCGGAACCCTGACCACGCTGCGCACGGTCCAGGCTCAGTTCCAGCAGGCCATCGTTGTGGACCAGAACAGCAACGGAATCGGCGAATACGGACTCTTCCAGGAGCTGTCCGGTGCCGAGGTGCCTCGAGGCGGCATTAACGCCAGAACCCCCGGTGAGTTCATTTCCCAGGAACTGGGTGCTGTCGATGCCAACGGTATTGCCAGCAAGGCCGGCTATCACTTCCTCATCTTCCTGCCCACCGATGGAGTGGGACCGGCAGTCAGCGAAGGTGATCTCACGGTCCCGCTGCCCAATGTCGAAGTCGCCGCGGATGCTGATGAGCAGGAAGTCCGGTGGTGCTGCTATGCGTGGCCCATCAGCCGGACGGAGACCGGTAACCGCGTCTTCTGCGTCAACCAGACCGGAACCGTCTACCAGAGCTCCAATGAAGCGGCGACCCAGCTTTACAGTGGCACCACGACCATGCCCGCTGTCGATGCAGCCTTCATCCTCGTCGCGGGAAATCCCCCCATCGATAACCTCGGTGGTCGGTTCCCCAGACTCGGTGTGGCCGAGACGGGCGCGGATGGTGGAACGTGGGTGCCGGTAAACTGAAGTAGCCACAAGCAGGCAGTTCTGCTGACATGCATCTGGGTCTGACATCACTGCTTGTGGCACTGCACGAGTAACCCGGGTGGTCCCGACAGAGTTCGGGGCCACCCGTTGGTTTGTACACCACTTTCTTCAGGAATTTTCCTTGCACCCCGGTCTCAACCCACTATCTTTCAAAGCCTGATTCCGTAAGCCTCGGGTGACTCATGGATAACCTGCGTCAGAACTTGATTGCGCTCACTTCCGACCTCGGGGTCGAGCTCTTCGGCGTGGCCGACCTCCACGCCCTCCTTCCCCATCATCCCGACCTCTTCCTTGACCTCCCCGGACCTTTCCCCCGCGCCGTCTCGCTCGGACTCCGTCTGGCCGACGCCGTCATCGACAACATCCAGGACCGCCCCACACCCCTCTATTTCCACCTCTACAGACAGGCCAACTATCAGCTCGACCGCGCCGCACTCCAGGTCGCCATCCGTCTCCAGCAGAACGGCTTTGCCGCCGTCCCGGTTCCCGCCTCCCAGG
>CAZVTD010000037.1:0-17570 GCA_964629945.1 uncultured Planctomycetota bacterium
TCACGATGGAATGGGCCCTGGCGGCGATCCTGGGAGGCGCCCTGGTGGTGGCCTTCGTGATCTATTATGCCGTCTTCGTGCGGTCCTGACGCCGGCACACGTGGAAACCTTCAAGTTCGAAGTCCGGACGGGTCGATGCAGAAGTGGGTGAACGGGTGAGGGAAGGAGCCGCACGAGTCCCGGACGACGAGCCGGGAATGGACCTGGACCCGGAGTTCGACAATGAGTGAACTGACCATCATCAAGCTGGCCATCCGGTGTGCGCCGGCAGTGCTGGTGGCGGTGGTCCTGCTGGACCTGCTGGTCGATGAGTACCTTCGACTGATGGAACTGGCGGGACTGGTGCGCAGACGCTCCATGGCGGACGAAAACGCCAAAGACGACGCCGAGGAAGCCCCTCGGGAGCGAGACTGAGCACGGGTGTGTCGAACGGTCCGAAAAGTCTGACGGGACAGGCGGATGCGGTTCAAATTCACGTGCACATGCGGAAAGCGGCTTGCAGCCTACTCGTGGATGGTAGGGAAGATCACGGAATGTCCGAAGTGCAACACGACCATGACCATTCCCACTCCCGAGCGAGCCGCGCAGCTGCTGGGTGAGCGTGCCGGGGAACTGGCCACGCGCTACCATCTCAGACATCCCTCCAGACGACATCGAAAACTCGTGGAATGGCTGCTGGCGTTCCTGGTGTTCCTGCTGGCCATGGGAACCGGCATCCTCCTGGGCTGGCTCTACTTCCGTCCACATGTCTGAAAACACCCCGTCACACTGGACAGTTCCGTCCCGCGTGTTATCATGCCTGATCGACTTTTCGGAGGTCGGGATTTGAAGACGGTGTACCTGGAGACGTTCGGCTGTCAGATGAACCAGTTGGATTCGCAACTGGTGATGGGACAACTTGTTCAGTCGGGCTACGTCCCCTGCGAGAACGCCGATGAGGCGGACCTGATCCTTTTCAACACGTGCTCCGTAAGACGACACGCGGAGAAAAAAGTGCTGTCCCGGCTGGGCATGCTGAAACGCGTGAAAGAGGAACGTCCCGGCGTGTTGATCGGGGTGATGGGGTGCATGGCCCAGGCCTGTTCGGACGAAATCCGCCGGAAAGTGCCCCACGTGGACCTCATCATCGGAACGCGACAGTTGGGAAAATTGCTCGAAGCCATCGACGAAACCCGCGCGACAGGACGTCCGGTCGTGATGATTGAAGAAGACGACGACCTGGACGACCTTCTGGCCGGCCCCCGACACCCGCGGCCCAACTTCAGCGCCTACACGTCGGTCATGCGCGGCTGCGACAACTTCTGCTCCTATTGCATCGTCCCCTACGTCCGCGGGCGGGAGTTCAGCCGACCGATGGACGTGATCGTGGATGAGGTCCGCGGGCTCGTTGACGCGGGTGCCATCGAGATCACCCTCCTGGGACAGAACATCAACACGTACGGCAAGGGGCTGCCCGGAGCCAATCTGGCCAGGCTGCTGGAGCGACTGGGCGAGATCAACGGACTGCGCTGGATCCGCTTCATCACCAGCCATCCGCGCGACATGAGCGATGAACTTCTGAAGACCATGGCCGCGGTGCCTTCGGTGACCGAATATCTTCACTGTCCGGCCCAGTCGGGTTCGGACGCGATTCTGAAAGCGATGAACCGGGGATACACACGCGCCGAATACCTGGGAATCATTGAACGTGCACGGGAACTCATGCCCGAACTTGCCGTCGCAGGCGATTTCATCGTCGGCTTTCCGGGAGAAACCCAGAAAGATTTCGACGAGACGGCGGCCCTGATGGAGACGGTCCGCTACACCGGCTGTTTCGTCTTCAAATACTCGGAACGACCCGGAACCGCAGCGGCCAAGCTGGACGACGACGTGCCCGTCACCGTGAAGAAGGAGCGGAACCAGAAGCTGCTCGCCATCCAGGAACGCATCTCCACCGAGGAAAACGCCAGGCGGGTAGGCCGGACGTTCGACGTGCTGGTGGAGGGCCCGAGCAAACGCAGCGCCAGACATTACGCGGGTCGAACACGGACCAACCAGATCTGCATCATCGGGGAACATCCGAACCTGGTGGGAACGATCGTCCCGGTGCGAATCACACGAACCACCGCATTGGCCCTGTACGGCGAGGTGGTCGAGAAAGCGGGTCTACAGTCCGAACCGGAGGAGAAGCACGAATGACGAAGCGTTCGACGGTTGTCCTCGGCGCCGTGGGCGACGTCTCGCTCTCGCGAGCCATCGGCAGCAAGATGCTGGAAGACCATATGGATTGGCCTTTCGAGAAGATGCTGCCCCACCTCAAGAAAGCCGACGTGCTTTTCGGGAACATGGAGTCGGTCTTCATCCCCGACGATTTCCCCCGGGAACAGATTGACCAGGGAGTGATGATCGCGGGAGTCGGAGGTCCCGAAGGCGCCGCCGCACTCAAACGCGCGGGATTCGACATCCTGAACATGGCCGCCAATCACGTCCTGGACGCGGGCAGCATCGGGTTGGATCATACCCGGAAGTGTCTCGAAGAGGCCGGCATCCTTGTCGGTGGCGTGGGCTGGTCCCAGGAGGAAGCCCGTCAGTTCAAGATCATCGAAAAGAAAGGGATTCGTTTCGGTTTCCTCTGCTACGCCGAGGACTCCAACTGGACCCTCGGGCACACCAACCCCGGCTACGCGATGGTCGACGCGGACATGATCATGGGAGACGTCCGGGCGCACCGCGACGAGGTGGACGTGCTCGTTGTCTCCATTCATGCCGACATGGAGTTCGTGCCGACCCCCTCGGTGCCTCGCATCGAGCTCTCCCGCCGCATCGCGCAGGCAGGCGCCGACATCATCCTGGAGCACCATCCCCACGTCCCGCAGGGCATCGAAATGGTCGACGGCTCCCTCATCGCCTATTCGCTGGGCAACTTCATCTTCGACGCCCACACCTCGGCCTATCAGAAGAAGAACGGTCCCCACACCGCCGACGCGTTCCTCCTTCTGGTCCAGGTCGACAAGACCGGCGTTCGTTCCTTCGAGCGTGTTCCCGCGTCCATCCTTGAACCGCCCGACGAGCGCCCCTGCCCTCTTGAAGGCGCCGAACGTAACGCTATGCTCGCTTACTTCGACGAACTCGACCGCCTCCTCCACGACGAAGCTTTCGTCCGAAAGACCTGGCGGGCCGTCGCAAGAAGACGCGTCTGGGACCTGCTCAGCCGCGTCCCCGGACATGACGTGGAGTGGCTCGTCCAGTATTTCATCGGTCGGGCCTGCCTGGTCCAGGAGAACCGGAACTGCATGGAAGAAGTCATGGCAGAAGCCCGGGAGCACTGGGAAGCCCAGAAACGCTCAATCGACCCCTATCATCGTCCGGAATTCCGTTATCGCAAGCCTTCGTGAGTTCGAATCGCCTTCTTGCATAGGAGAAACGGATGGCGAAATCTCCGACCGTGACCTTTGGCGCCGTGGGAGACGTGGCTTTTGATTGTGCCGTGAGCCGGCAGATGCGTGAGCACGGCGCGGACTGGCCCTTTGCCCGGATGAAACCGTTCCTGGAGCAGGCTGACCTCCTGTTCGGGAACATGGAATCCCCTTCCATCCCCGCGGATTTCCCCCCCGAGCAGATCGACCCCCGTGGTCTCATCACCGGCATCCCGGGTCCCGAGGCTGCCGCCGCGCTCAAACGTGCCGGCTTCGATTTCCTCAACATGGCTGCCAATCATCTCCTCGACGCCGGCTCCATCGGTATGGATTTCACCCGCTCGTGTCTCCACGACGTCGGCATCGTCACGGGAGGCGTCGGCTGGTCCCAGGAGGAAGCCCGCCAGCTCAAGATCATCGAAAAAAACGGCATCTGTTTCGGCTTCCTCTGTTACGCCGAAGACTCCAACTGGCTCATCGGACACACTCATCCCGGCTATGCCTTCTACGAGCCGGAAACCATCATCCAGGATGTACGGACGCATCGTGACGAGGTGGACGTGCTTGTCGTCTCCATCCATGCCGACATCGAGTTCAGTCCCACCCCGGCGGTTCCGCGCCGGGATCATTCCCGTGCCATCGCCCGCGCCGGTGCCGACATCCTCCTCGAACACCATCCCCATGTCCCCCAAGGCATCGAAATGGTTGACGGCTGTCTCATCGCCTATTCCCTCGGAAACTTCGTCTTCGGCGTTCACTCCGACGGATATCTCAGCAAGCACCTCCCCCGCACTGCCGACTCCCACCTCCTGCTCATGCAGGTCGGCAAGGAAGGCGGCCGCTCCTTCGAGCGCATCCCGCTGAGGATCGCCGAGCCCCCCGAGGAGCGTCCCTGTCCTCTCGAAGGGGCCGACCGTGACGTCATGCTGGCTTACTTTGACGAACTGGACCGTCTCCTCCAGGACGATGCCTTCGTCCGCAAGACCTGGCGCGAGACCTCTCGCAGGTTCTTCTGGTCGCTTCTGC
The DNA here is from genome assembly GCA_964629945.1 of uncultured Planctomycetota bacterium. Taxonomy (GTDB): domain Bacteria; phylum Planctomycetota; class DG-23; order DATKVD01; family CAZVTD01; genus CAZVTD01. The sequence continues at coordinate 4,422 of CAZVTD010000037.1, forward strand.
AGCGCGCCACCAAGGGCACCGTCGACAGCGTCATCCAGGAGGACATCGGCCGGGCCTGTCTCGTCGCCGAGAACCGGGCCTGTTTCGAAGAGGTCCTGGCCGAGGCCCGTGAGCACTGGGAAGCACAAAAGAAGCTGGAAGACCCTTACCATCGACCGAACTTCCACTTCCAGAAGCCGTCCTGACCCCCGTGAACTTCCTTGCAACTCCCCTTGTGACCCCTACAATGGACGTCGGCTCGGTGTGGTCGGCTGAGGCAGGTTTTTGGAGGAGGTCCCATGACCCAAGCGACCCGGACGTTTTTGCGTTTTCAGGACCCCGACGGAACCGTTCATTACGGGGAACTGACCGGACCCGACGAGATCCGCATCATGGATGGCCCCCCGGTCGGAAAGTTCAAGGTCCTGCGTGATCGCCGGAAATTCGAAGAAATCAAGCTCCTGGCCCCGGTGGACCCCCTGGACATCGTGGCCATCGGTCTGAATTACCGGACCCATGCCGATGAGAGCGGCATGGCCCACCCCGACGCCCCCGTGATCTTCCTCAAGGCCAGTTCGAGCGTCCTGGCCCCGGACGAGCCGATCGTCCTACCTCATATGACCCCCAGCGAAGTGGACTACGAAGCAGAACTCGCGGTGATCATCGGACGTACGGCCAAGAACGTTGACGAGTCCGAAGCCCTGAAATACGTCCTGGGCTACACCTGCGGCAACGACGTCTCGGCCCGCGACGCCCAGTTGCGTCTCGACAAACAATGGGCTCGCGGCAAGAGCTGCGACACCTTCTGTCCGCTCGGTCCGTGCCTGGTCACCGGACTCGACCCCGACGCCCTGCGCGTCCGAAGCCGACTCAATGGCGAGGTGATGCAGGACGGAAACACTCGCGACCTCATCTTCAGCGTCCCCAGGCTGGTCAGTTACATCTCCCACAACAAAACCCTTCGCCCGGGAGACGTTATCATGACGGGGACCCCAGGCGGCGTCGGATTCGCACGAACCCCCCAGGTCTTCCTGAAAGAGGGCGACGTGGTGGAAATCGAGGTCGAAGGGATCGGCGTGCTGCGAAATCCCGTCGTCTCCGAGAAAATCCAGACCCCGAACCCCTGATCATCGTATGGACTATCTCGACATCAACACGTGTTTCGGTTCCCTGCCCGACAGGACGCTTGACGTCCCGCCTCATCGACTTATCGAACTGCTCGAACGCGAGGGAATCTCTCAGGCGGTCACCGCGTCCCTGGCCGGGGCGTTCCTGGGACCCGAAGAGGGGAACACGGAGACTCTCGAAGCGTGCGAGGATCACCCCCAACTCCTCCCGGCAGCCACCGTGGACCCCCGCAGCTACTTCGGCAAGGGCGACATGGTCCTCAAGGCACGCGAACAGGGGTTCGTCATGCTCCGGCTCTTCAACCGGTTCCAGAACTGGCCCCTCGACTTCTCCCCCGTCGAGGTCATCTTCGAGGAAGCCAGCGAGGCGGGTCTGCCGGTGATGCTCGACACGGTGAACTACGGCGACATCACCCGTGCCTGCCAGTTGAGCGCCGTCACCGAAACCCCCGTCGTGATGGTGGGCATCGACCTGGAAAAACTCAGCGAAGCCATCGTCTGCATGACGGAATACCCCGGTCTCTACATCGACACCTCCCTGGCGGCCACCCCCGATGGACTGAAGATCCTCTGCGAGGAAGTCGGCTCGGAACGCATCCTCTTCGGAACCGGCGCTGCACCGGTCAGCCCCGGAAGCGCCAGACTCACCCTCCTCACCGCACCTCTCGGCGACGAGGACCGACGGAATATCGCCTCGCTCAATGCCCTCAGGCTGCTGGGAACACCATGAGCAACCGCTACATCACCGGCGCAAGCGAGATCGTCGACGTCCACACCCACTTCGGGAATATGCCCTGCGTCAACTTCGCCCGCGGCCTGGCGGAGTTCGAAGACGTCGAACGCAGTTTCGGAATCACCCGCGCCATATGCACCGCCGCACGGGCCATCTTCTATGACATGACCTCCGGCAACGCCGAGATGTACGACGCCGTCGAAAGCTCGGGCATCCTCTACATGTACGTCTACGTCAACCCCCTCAAGCTGGACGCTTCTCTCAAGGAACTGGACACGTACGCCGGGCTGCCCCGTGTCGCGGGAATCAAAAGCCGTCCCTCCTATCACCACGTCCCCGCCGACGGCGCCCCCTACCTGGAGTTGTGTGCACGCGCCGCCGAGCTGGGAATGCCTTACCTCATGCACGCCCGGGAACCCGCGGACGTCTTGGAGGGCGTCCGTTTGATCGAGAAGGTCCCCTCGCTCTCCCTCATCCTCGCCCACGTGGCCCCCACGGACTGGCCTTCCTGCGTGGACGCGCTCAGGGACCACCCCAACATCCATCTGGACCTCTGCGCGAGCATCCAACAGCTCGGACGCATTCGACACCTCCTGGATCTCGTCGGAGCCCAGCGCATCCTCCTGGGGACCAACAGCACGCTCCTGAGCCCGGCGTGGATGCTGGGCGCCTTCCAGTCCGCCGAGATCACCCCTGCCGAAAAGGAGCTCATCTATCGCGAGAACGCCCTGCGGCTCTTCGGCGATCGACTGCGCTGACCGCTCCGTCCCCTGCCCTTCCACCGATGACCGTCACGTCAAGTCTGTTGCAAGCCGTCGGCCCCATCACGGTACCCTGCCGGTCATCCGATGGCCCGCTACGGGCATCGTGCACGGTTCAGACGCCTTTTCGGGGGCTTTTTGGTTGACAGGTGAGCCTTCAAGCGGAATCATATGCAGACCCATTTGGGGTCCTCGCGACTTCCACGGGTCCGATTTCGTACCCGGACGGCCCGGTTTCTCAGAGAAGGAGGCAAGATGCAAGGGAACATGAGACGCTCGATGAGTTTTCTCCTGGGCTGCGCGATCCTCGTCATGGTCGGCTGCAGCATGTTCGGATCCAAGGAACCGCCCGTTGCCCAGTCGGTCATCGCCGCACCCGCCTACCTGCCTCCCGATCGTGCCGTCGACAAGTGGGACCGCTTCGACAAGGTCCACGTCTACAATGTCGATAACCTCTACCTCGAACTCGGACGGAACGCTCAGCTCTACCAGGACTATCACGTCCAGGCGCTCGTCTCCGCCAAGTACCGCGTGGGACTCGAAGGGACCGAGCAGTTGGACGTCCAGGTCTTCCGCATGAGCGACCAGGTCAATGCCTTTGGAATCTACTCCGTCCAGCGCAACAAGGAAGCCGCGCCGGCCGAGGCCGGAGCACGCGCGTGTGCCTCCGATCTCACCGCCGACGCCTGCAAGGGACAATATTACGTCCGTCTGCGCCTTGACAAAGCGGTCTCCGAAAGCCGCGATTCGCTCGTCCGCTTCGCCAGCTACATCACCGAAAAACTCCCGGGCGACAATTCGCTGCCCGCACTGCTGGCGGCTTTCCCCGAGGCGAACCGTGTCCCGCACAGCGAGGAATATCTGGCCGCCGGCTTCTATGGCCGGACCTATCTCAAGGGTGGCTACCGTGTGCTGTATCAGACCGAGGACGCCAAATTCTCCATGTTCCTCACCTATGCCGGAAGCCCCAGCGACGCGATCATGACCATGACCGTTTTCCGCATGTCCTTCGAAAACGCCGGGGCTGCCGAGGCCGTCCTCCCGGATCCCTGGCTGCGTGCCTTCTGGGGGCTCGATCCTGAGTTCGGTCGGGCCTTCGTTTTCCAGAAGGGACCTTACATCGGCGGAACCATGGGACTGCCCAACCGCGAACTCGCCGAGCAGCTTTCCCGCGAGATGGCCAACGCACTGCCGTGATGAAACCGAACGACCCCGCAGGACACTCCCGCGGGGTCGTTTTCTGTACCGTCTCCACGTCACTCAGGGGAGGAACTTCTCCGTGTGGCTCAGCTTCTCGGGCAGATACTTCTCGATAACGTAGTTCAGGCCGTACTTGGCGAACGCCTGCTGCTCCACGCGGACCTTCATCGCGATCATCTGCTGCAATGCCGCCTGCCATTCCTCATGGTGCTTCACGAACGGATCGTTCTTCAACGCGTCCTGCGCGCGCTTCACGTCCACGTCCTTCAGCGGGTGCGTGGGAAGCTCATAGTCGATGATATCCTGGGGCGTCACCCCGAGGAAGCGCGTCTGGGGCACGCAGAAGAACTGTGACAGGTGCGCCGAGTTCCCGGACCCGACTTTCAGCGTCCGGTAGATGTTGCAGATGCCGTAGGGGTCACCGTCCACGAAGGCATACACCGGGATGCCCAGGTCATCCGACAACCTCCGAACGAACCGCCGGCACGCCCGCGTGGGAACCCCGCCCATCGACACCAGGATGCAGTTGGCCTGCTTCCAGTAGTTGTGCTTCACCAGGCGCTGGAACATCCCCGCCGTCTCGATGGCCAGCACGAACTTCGCCTTGCTCTCGAACGTCAGGTGCTCCACGCTGATCGGAATCGAGTACGCCCCGCTGCCGAACTTCGTGCAGTCGATGCGCAATGCTTTCCCTGTGTCCGGGTCCCGGTCCACCACCACCAGCCGACCCGCCACTTCCCCGGACTTCTCCTCGGGCAGGAACCCCAGCTGCTCACGATTCACCCCGAACATCGCCTCCACGTCATCCATCACCGTGTCGCTCTCGGGCTGCTCCTCGAAAGCGCAGTCCCCCCAGTTCTTCGAAATGTAATAAGCCTCTCGCTTGGTGGCGATGTCGTCGCCGTCGATCAGTTCCTTCGACAGCGCCATCATCTTCAGCGTCTGGGCGAACGTCTTGACCGTGTTGACCGTGAGCGTCCGCTCCTTCTTCTTCCCCAGCAGTTCGAAATATCCCGCCTTCGGACGGTAGCGCACGTTCGCCAGCGCACGGATCGGCAGCGCCATGCTCGGACGCTTCCCCCGCAGGATCTTCCCATATACCTCCTGCGCGTTCTCCTTGATCCGGCTCACCAGACTCTTCGCCACGTCAGACCTCCTGATCCCCATCACCGCGGTGTGAATCCCGAAATGGATTACACTGACATCTGTTTCCTCAATTCTCTCGCAATCCGCTTTATGCGCTCCTGCCATCCCCCTTGTCCATAGCTACCTTCGTAATCAACAAGACGATTAGCGGTTTCGTTACTGACTTCTAAAAATTGCCCCCGAACACACGATTTGAGCAGGCGAAGAAGGTCTTGAAACCCACCTTGCCCCACTACTGGTCTCGACAAGGCTTCAATATCTTCCTCGTTCAGTTTTACCCTATACATTTCAGTCCTCCCCTAGGCCTTCCTGAAAAAGAAAACCTTCTCATCGGTCACGACTGCGTATAGCCCCCAAACAATTTTCGTCATCACTCTTTCGAGCTCAAACCCAAGACTTATTGCCCATGCTGCCATTTCATCCGTCGATGTTTCTTCTGTACCTTCAATGGTCGCATCCCCAACAACAACGACACATCGCCCTCCCGGCTTGAGTACACGAAACATCTCCGCGAAAGCCTGCTTCATGTCCCCATTGTAATTATCGAGCTTGCTCTTTGGACCTTCCCCACGCACACCGATCATCTGTTCTCGGAGTGCGTCTGTGTCTACGCCAAGTTCGGCCAATGCTGGAGCGTCATTGGTAACATAGTCCAGGGCCAAAGAATATGGTGGCGATGTCACAATATGGTCAATCGAGTTGTTTTCAAGAGAAACCCGCCGGAGGTTTCTGACGTCCCCTTTAAGAACTCTGACCTCTCCAAAATCAAGACCGAACTGCTCCTTAGCCTTAGCCATGTCGGAGACCGATTTTGACATTCGTCTGAGGTTTCGCCGAAGGCTCAGGTCTTCCTTCTTGCGTCGTCGCGAGACATCGCTTGCTGTAATAAGTTTTGCCACTTCCAAAAAATCTAATACGACGCCTTTCGCGACCACCTCATCAAGATCGCCGGTTGAGAGCTCACCATTTTTTTCTAATAGCCTCTCAACAATCGTGGCAATTTCTCGCGCCTTGGTCCAAGCGCCCGTTTTCAGTCGACTGATTTTCACACAAAGAGGGGACGCATCTACCCCTACGACATCTATTCCCAGCAATTGCGCTTCGAGGGCAGTCGTCCCACTGCCGACAAAAGGATCAAGAACTAATTGTCCTGGTTTGGCACCGATAATGTTCAAAATCGCTCGAATCATCTGAGGGTGAAACTTCCCTTTGTATGGATAAATCCAGTGCGTAAGAAACTGGTTTGCCGACCTCGTTATATTGAATTTGCCTCCTTTGTATCCTGGCTTAATGAGTTCACCGTAGACTGTCGGATGACCATCGACTTCTGCCAGGTAAGCTGAACGCTCCAAAACCGTGGTCGCCCGGCCATTTACCGTCCCCCGCATTATCCATGGGTCTAAATCATCGGCAATAAGGTCAGCTACCCCAAAGCCTTGCCTAATCTCAAGCTTGGCTAAGGCATGCTCATACATGAACTGCACGTTCTTCGGTAATGTCATCTTACTCATTCAGCTTCTCCTTCCTTCCTGATGACACTACCACCCCACCCCAAAAAGTACAAGTTATTTCCAGAAAAAACGCCCGGCTCCCTATGTCCCTCATAGTTTCCGCGTGCGTTCCAGGATCTGCTTCAGACGGGACGACGCGACACGTGTTTGCCCCTCCTTGAGCAACAGGATGTCCCGCAGGGCCTCCGCTACGTGCGGAATATACTGCTCGATGTAGCTGCGCTTCTTCATCTCCTGGTCCACGCGTCGGCGATGCGTCACATGTCGGCCAAGCTGTCGCCCGCATTCCTGAAGCCCCAACTTGATCTCCCGGATGATCTCCGGGTAATGCGCCACCGCCTCCTTCGACTCCGACGTGAACGGCACCCACACCGACGCCATGTGTACCAGTATCACCGCCGCTCCCGTCGGAAGCGCCCCCTTCGGCTGGCTCAGACCATAGCCCTTCCAGTTCGTCCCGATCACCGATCGCGTGATGGCGCACGCCGACTGTTGATACAGCAGCGGAACCCGGTTGGCGTAGCGCAGCAGACGCACCGGGTCTTCCGCACTCTCCGCCCCACCGAACGCCAGCCCCACCTCGATCTGAAACGGGTTCCCGCGATACACCGCGGGCGGACGCGTGCACGCCGTGTAGAAGTCCGCCTGGAGCACGTTCTTCAGTCCCGCCAGGATCAGTTCCGTCCCGATGGGACTCAGCACGTTCGTCGACGGGTTCATGATCTTCGTCTTCTGGATCGCCTCGTAGAGCTTGGCCGCCTCCTGGCGCGCGATGTGCCGCGGATGTGCACGCTCGCTCAATCCCGCCGTCTTGCAGATCTCACCGGCGATCCGCGGACTCACCCGGCTGAAGTCCTCCGCCAGGAAACTCTTCAGCCAACGGCGGTCCGTATCCTTGAGCATCTTGATCAGCACGCCCAGTTCCACCCCGTACGGGTGAGGCTTGATCGCCTTTGTGGGCGTCGGCAGTTCCTTAGACGCCCGCGCGTACTCGGTCACCGTGCCGTCCGGCGCTTGGTATTTCAGGAACACGTGAGGGTTGGCGATGGCGGTCTGTGCCAGGTATTCATCCACCGACTGTCGGCCCTTCGCATACCGCGCCTCCAGATCGATCTCCACCCGCGTCCCGTGCTCGAACGCCGGTTCGATCTCCTCCTCCTTGATGATCTCGGGACGATTGCGCGTCGTGTCGATCTGGATCTCGTAGTAATGACACTTCGCCCGGGAACCCGTCCGCGACGTGATTCGGATCGGCTCACCCGTCGTCAGCAGTCCATACATCCCCGCCGCCGAGATCCCGATCCCCTGCTGACCCCGTGCCATCCGCAGGTGGTGAAACTTCGACCCATACAGCAGCTTCCCGAAAATCGACGGAATCTGGGCCTTCAGGATGCCCGGACCGTTGTCCGTGACGCTCACCCGGAAGCGCTCCTCCGAAAGCCCCTTGACCACCACCTCCACGTCCGGAAGGATCCCCGCCTCCTCGCACGCATCCAGCGAGTTGTCCACCCCCTCCTTGATCGCCGTCAGCAGGGCTTTCCTCGGGTTGTCGAACCCCAGCAGGTGACGGTTTTTCGCGAAGAACTCCGAAACCGAAATCTCCCGCTGACGCTTCGCCATCGTCTCGGCCGTCTCATAGACCGCCTCGCGGACCTTGGGCTTCTTCACCGCTTCGGCCTCGGCTGAAACGCCTTTCGCCTTCCCGCTCTGCTTTCTCGACGGTTTCTTCGCAATCGCGTCCCGCTTCGCTTTGCCTTGGCGTGACGCCTTCTTCACCGCTCGCGCGGCTTTGGGAGTGCTCTTCGTTTTGGACATGATTATCTTCCGACCAAACGTAAACCCTATGCTGGAAAACACTTGCGCAATAGCGCCTCCGCAAGGGCGCTGGACACCATCGCCTCTGGAATCGACGGTGAAGGCAGGCTTCTCCCCTCCAGCACCGCCAGCAGAAACGCTTCCGTCTCGTTATACGTCCCGTTGCGCAGGTCCCGAGACTCCTCCTCCGGCCCATCCTCTGCCAACACCAGTTTGCTGTCCAGATAGGCCCTCACCGACCACTGCTGGGCGATTCCCGTCCACACGTCCACGCAATAATCATCGCCCACCATGCGCAGACGCTCCTCATCCCGGCCGGTCACCGGAAGGATATCCGCCGACGCCACCAGTCCCCCGCTTCCCCGCAAGGTCGCCGAGCAGCCATATTCCCCGACGCGTCGCACGTCTCGGTCGTCGGCCAGTTCCAGCGGACCCGCCACCGCCACCATCGCATCCAGCAGGTGAATCCCCGTTCCCCAGATGAAGAATCCTTCCGTGCGTTTCACTCGCAGCATGCTGCCGACCATGTAGCGCATCGGCCCCTTATCCGCCAGCCATCGCTTCGCGACCAGGATCCCCGGGTCGAACCGCCGGTTCAGCGAAACCATCACCGGCGCATTCCATCGTTTCGCCGCCGCCGCCATGCTGGCTGCCTCGACCATGTCCTCTCCAAGAGGTTTCTCCATCACCAGGGGAATCCCCCGCTTCATGAACTCTTCCAGGATCGACAGCGTCCCCTTGTAAGGCAGGATCGCCAGCGCCGCACCCACCTCCACCTTCGCCAGCATCTCCTCGACCGACGTGAACGCCGCCTCGAAACCACACGCCTGACGTGCTCTTTCTGCACGTTCCGCTTGCACGTCGCACACACCGGCTAACCGGATTTTCCCGGGATGCCGTTCGACGAAATGCACCAGCGCCGGAGCATGTTGACTGATGAAATGCGGACCGGCGCCCACCACCACCACGTTCAGCATGAAATCTCCTCGACCTTCTCAGATATCACCCGAAACGCTTCATATACTCCAGGAACTTACGTGAATAGGCCTTCAGGTTCTCCAGGCTTCCCCCGCCCCGCAGGGGCGAGCAGTTCTCATACGACACCCATCCGTCGAACCCGCTTTCGACCAGGGCGCCGAAAAAGCCTTCATAATCCAGATCCCCCTCCCCCATGGGAACCGCCTGCACAAAAGGAGGATCACACGGCTGGTAATTGACCAGTTCGGGACGATACCGCCACCGCGGAAGCACAATGTAATCCGCCACCGTGGTGAAACGCATCTTCCCGGCCATCTGACGGACGCCGGCCCTGACGTCCTCGCCCCGAAGATACACGGACCAGCAGTCATACAGGGGAACCAGGTTCTCGCAATCGACCTGACGCAGGAACTCGACGTAGCTGCGCGTGTCCACCGCCACGTCGTGATGGTTCTGCACGCCGATGCTGACGCCGAACTCGGCTGCCCGCTTGCAGCATTCCCGAATCGACTCTACCGTCATCTGCCACTGCCGGGCCGGACTGACCTCGCCGCGGTCATATGACGTGAACACGCGGACCAGATCGCAGCCCAGGACCTGGGCCCGGCGGGCAAGCTCGGTCACGTAAAGAACCTGCATCTCCGTGAACGGAACCTCCGCCGCCTCCATCCCCCCGGTGAAGTTCGTGTAGCCGGCCAGCGCCGCCACCTCCAGCCCGTGCTTCTTGATCCGCTCAGCCAGTCGGTGACAGTCCTCCACGCTGTAATCGAGCACCGACAGATGCGGTCGCTTGGTCATGATCTCCACACCGTCATACCCAAGCTCGGCAGCCAGCGCAATGGAGTCCTCCAGGCTCAGCTTCTGCTGTCCCCACAGTCCCGCCGTCGAAACCGTAAAAAACGCCTTGCGGATCATCGTGTCTCCCTGTGATGCATTTTGCAGGTCCGGACCCGACGAGGTGCGAACGCCCTTCATTTGACAAGAAAAACGCTCTTGACGGACGAAACGTTGCCCGCCTCGTCACTCACCTGCACCGTCACCGTGTGCTCTCCCGCGGACAACTCCGTCACCGTGAACTCGAACGTCTCGGTCTGCTGATCCAGCAGCCCGTCGACGGGGTCCAGCAGTTGCCAATCGCCCCCGTCCACCGAATACGACGCCTTCGACAGGCGGCTTGCACCGTCCGTCGCCGAGGTCTTCACCGAAGCCGCGCCCTTCCCCGCCGGACGGACCTCCAGCGCCTTCAACACCGCCGCCGTGTTATCCACCAGAATCGCTTTGCTGATGTGTTCGCCCGTCATGGCCCGCTTCCCTGCATTGGACGGGGCGTCACTGGCCACCACGCGAATCCGGTAATACCCGTCCGGCACCGCCGAAACGTCCCACACCAGCTTATTTTCCTCGATCCGCTCCTTCAGCGTCTTCCACAGCGTCTCATCCGATCCACGGAAGCTCACCGTGAACTCCATCGTGTCCCCGTCGGCGTCCTCCGCCTTCCAGACGATGAGCTTCTGACCACCGGGCGCTTTCTCGCGTCCCCCGCCGTTCCCGCCGTTTCTCTGCTCCCGACCATCCACCGTCACGTCCTTCACCTGGGGCGGCTGGTTCGTCGACAGATACGAGATGCGCACCTGGTCCACCTCCGGACTGGCCGTCCCTCCCTTGGACGTCATGCGAACCCGATACTGGATGTATCGCGCCGGGGGATTGGCCACCACGCTTCCCTTCGGATCCGCACAGGGCGCACTGAACTCGCTCCAGGAATCATCCACCTTCTCGACGTTCCCGGTGCGCGTCGTCACCTCGATCCCCGTCTCCTCCGGCTGTCTGGAACGCCACGAGATCACCCCGAACTTCGAAACCAGCCCGCCGTCAAGCACCGGCGACAGGAACGTCCCCTCCGTCGCACATCCTGGTCCCATCGCAAGCACGCGCCCCTCTCCCGCCGTCGCGATCAGCAGTTCCCCCTTGCTTCCCACCGCCAGCGACAGCACCTGGCTCTCCAGTTTCTTCCTCACCCACGTCAAATCATGCTTCTTGTCGATCAATCCCAGGTGTCCCGAATTGCCCGTGCCGAAGTAGAGTCCTTCAGGCGTCCACACCATGCTCAGCACCATCAGGTTCTCCAGCGATGCCAGCTTCAGCACCATCCCTGCCGTGTCCATCCGGTAGATTGCGTTGGTGGCCGAAACCGAACCGTCACCCGACCCGGGCATCGAAACCCGCGTCCGTGCCGTCCCCACGCCCTTCGACGCACCTCCCGTCGCCCCTCCCGAACCCGTTGCCGGAGGACCCGCCGGGCCTCGGCGTCTTCCCCCACTGGTGTCCGCCGTCCCGAAATACACGTTCCCTTCCCCGTCCATCGCCAGACAGCGGATCTCCGACTCCGCCGCGTCATACATCACCTGCGACGTCCCGTCCGCCTGGATACGATACAGCAATCCCTTGCCGTCCGTCGAGGCATACACCACGCCTTCCGGATCCGCAACCACCGACATCACGTGCGGCTCCAGTGCATCCAGAACCACCGTCGTCTTCCCTTCGGCGTCGATGCGCAGCAGCTTCCCGTTCGGACCCGTCCCCGCCAGGAGGTTCCCCTTCCCGTCGGGCACAAGCGTCCACACATACTCTTCCCCCGTCGCACAGAACTTCTCCGCTTTGGCACCTTCCTTCACGCGATACACCACACCCTCCGGACCCGACCCCGCGTAGAGGGCGCCCCCCGGCCCCCCCCGCCGGCCCCCATGCCACACCAGGCTGAACACCCCCACCTTCGGCAGTTCCGCCAAAACCACCGCCGGTTCCGGACTCACACGCATGACCTTGCCTTCAGGGGTCCCGGCGTACACCACATCCCCCTCTCCTTCCGCCAGGCACCAGAATTGCGCCTCCTTCACGTTCAGCAGTTCCTTCATCGCCAGGGACAGCTTCAGCGTCCCCTCAGGCGTCACCTCCATCTCCTGCAGCTTCCCCCGTTGATACGCTTCGGGCGTGTCGTTCACGAAAAACTCCGTCCCCCCGGCATAGACCACCGAAGCCGCAAACGCCAGCAGGAGTCCCACCCATGTTTTCCTCATTCTTCCCTCTCTTCGCTTGTCCCGGCTTCGTCTTCCGCCGGCAGAACCACGATCTGTGTCCGTTGCATCCCCACGACCACATAGGGAACTTCCTGCTCCACCCGGATCGGCTCGGCGAACGCATTCACGTCGCTTCGCATCTGTCCCCCCAGAACACTCAACACCGACCCCGGAACCTCCGCAAACGCACGATCCCCCACCGCCACTCCCGGACGGACCGCCGACAGTCTCATCACGATCCGCTCCCGCGGACTCGGCCGACCCAGGATTTCCACCACTTCCGCTAGACTCCTCGCCTCATACTGGTAAGCACGCTCCCCGGAATCGATCTGCATGTCCGTGTCCGCGTCGCAGATCGCCAGTTGATACATCCCGGGCTTCAGGTCCTTCGGAAGGTCCATCATCACCTTGATCTTCTTGCGCTCCGACCGCACCGGCATCATCGTCACCATCGCCTCGACCTGCTCCCCGGCTCGGAACGACCGCTTCGAAAGCAGCACGTCCGCGATCGCCGCACGCACGGACCCCTTCCCGATCGTCGCTTCGATCTCGATCCTCTTGAACTTCGGCTTCTCGAACGGATTGTGAACGATGTACCCCACCGGGTTCACCACGTCCCGCATCGCCTCGCCGATCGCCTTCGGCCCCGCATACACGTTCTGCGTCTCCAGCGCCCCACACCCTTCCAGGTCGATGTGCGTCCGGATCGACACCGTCGCCTCCTGCTCCGGCTGTCCCCGAACCGTCATACAGCTCTCCGACGCCGCACTCAACAGCGACAGCATCAGCTTCTGCTCGTCGGTCACCTCGAACTCGAAATTC
>CAZVTD010000038.1:0-16678 GCA_964629945.1 uncultured Planctomycetota bacterium
GGAGTGCCAGGGCTGCGCGGATTCCGACGTTTGCGCCCCTGCGGACGCCGACGAGGTGAAGGAGAAGTGCCGGAACTCGAAGTGGGGCTGCACGGACTGCAAGAAGCGTCTGGGTGAGGTTCTCGACGGCTACCTGGAACCGATCCGGACCAGGCGGACCGAACTTCTGAATGACCCGGCGCAGCTGGACGCGATCCTGGAGCAGGGACGCCGGAAGGCGACCGCCGTGGCGGAAGAGGTCATGGGGAAGGTCCGAAAGGCCCTGAAGTTCTGAGGTTGGCGCGGGGTTTTGCGACGACACATTGACAACCGGGTTGATTTCGGGTATAAGGCGTGGTCAAGAGGCGGCGTGCCCAAGCGGCCTAAGGGGACGGTTTGCAAAACCGTTATTCGTGGGTTCGAATCCCACCGCCGCCTCCAGTTGTTTTTGTCGCAAGCCGAGTTCCACACCCCACAGGCGACCTATTCCTATTGTGCCGCGAGGCATTGCTCCGGATCAGGGTATCCTGAGCGACGCCAATCGCGAAGGAACGCCCTGCCCTTTTCGACTTGCTTCAGGACGTCGTCCAGTTCGCGAGTGTCGGGGCACTGGGACGTCCACAGAGGCAAAAGCAATTCCGCGGCCGGACGGTCTTCCTCGATGAACCCCTTGTGCAGCGAGTCCAGTGCGGCGGCGGCTCCGACGGCATACCTTCGGGGCGTGACGTCCATCGAGAGGGCCAAACGCAGGGTCCCAATGAGGCGGTCGTCCCATCCCAACTTGCGGCGGGTGTCGCGTGCGACCCGTTCGGCCGTGTCCATCAGGTGAGGGTTCAGCATCCGCACGAGGAGGTCGTCGGCATAGTGGGCATATCCTTCGGGCGTGAAGAGCGGGTCCACGCCGGCGTGTTTGCGGATGAGCGACTGACCGGATTCCAGCACGAACGCATTGCGCAGGAACTCGACCACTCCCGGGGCCGTGCGCAGGTCGGTCATGTGGCGTATTCCGAGCTGCATCCCCAGATAGGCCCCGAGGGCATGGGTCGCGTTGTGTCCGAACAGCTTGGCCTCCTCGAAGGGAAGCAGGTCGTCTTTCTCCTGGAAGGTCCTGATGCCACGCTCGAAGGCCGGTTCAAGACGGATTTTCGAGATGAGGATGCGGTTGAACGCTTCGACGAGGAAGGCCCGCGTGGACCCGGGGACGACCGTCTTCAAGCCGCTTTCGTCCGGACGCGCGACGAGGCCGCTCATTTTCCCGATGACGGTGTTAAGGAACTGGACGGACGCGCCGAGACGTTTGTGCAGTCCGACGGGCAATTCTTCGAGGACGAGCTTCTCCAGGATTTCGGCGGCGGCATTGTGATTTTCGGCGGCATAGACCACCGCAGCGGGGCCTTCCTGTTCCAGTTTGCGGGCCAGGCCTGCGGCAAGCACACGATGCAGGCTGGCCGGTCCCTGTGTGCGGTAGAGGTCTGTCCTTGGGATGGCGGTTGCGATCTCGTGGGCGTCGGCGATCGCTTCGATGAGCCGGTGTCGATCGGAGGAGACGCCGGGGTCCAGGACTTCGACGGGACCGATTTTCGTCGTCTCGATGCGATTCGTATGCGCGATGTTGACGGAGTAGAAGCCCCCGGCCCCGCGTAATTCAGCCACCACGTCCGGAACGACCTCGGCCACCACCAGACGCTGGAAGTTGTTCGAGTGATAGGCCTCGTGGAGGAAGAGTCCCGCCTGGATGGCCCCGAAACCGAACCCGACGTAGGTGCGCGACCCGGAAAGTGACATCCGTCGCCTTTCAATCCATCTGGATGACCTGACTGGTGCGTTGGGATTCCAGCGCCGCGGCGAACAGGTGATGACTCAGCGCCGTCTCCACGGGTCGGACACACCCGAACGGCTGGCGCATGTCGGCGCCGTGCACGACCTCATCGAGGAAGGCGGCCAACATCTGGAGAATCGCGTCGGAGAAACCGAACTCGAAGATCTTCCCGGTGATGCTGTTGTAAGCCGACGCCTGCGGGACATCGAAGGCGGTCCAGCCCTGCTCGGCGCCGGGATGATAATCCATGATCTGCACCTGCTTGGGGTTTCGGGTGCTGAACTCGGCCGACATGGACGTTCCGAGGACGCGCATGAACCAGGTGTTGGCGTGTCCCGGGGCGATGCGCTTCATGGAAAGCACCATGGGGAACTCGTCCGTCTCGTGTTTCACTTCACAGGCCAGGATCGCGTTGTCCCAGGTTTCGCAGGGGACCATCGCTCCGGTCTGATCGGGACGCTCGGGGATGACCCTGGACAGGAGAGCCCGGACGTTCGCGGGATGCCAACCGAAGCGGAGAGGCATGTGGAGGACGTGAAGCCCGAGATCGCCCATGCCGCCGTATTCCCCGTTGGTGGCGACGCGCCGCTTCCAGTTGATGGGCTTGGTGGGGTCGAGGTCGCTGCTGTGCCAGAAGCCAGCTTCGACTTCGATGATGCGACCGAAGGCTCGTTTTCGGATCAGTTGTCCGATGCGATACGCTCCGGGATAGAAGGGGAACTCCGAGGAGCAGCGTACGAGCACCGCGGGGTTTTCCTCGATGGTCCGCATGATAGCCCGGTTGGCGGCGAGGTCGATGCCGAAGGGTTTTTCGCCGAGCAGGTGTTTTTCCGCGCGGATGACATCGGTGTAGACCTGCTGGTGCAGGTTGTGCGGGACCGCACAATAGATCGCTTCGACCTGGTCGTCGGCAAGCAGTTCGTGGTAGTTTTCGGTGGCCAGATGCACGCCCGGGACATGGTCGACGAACCACTGGCGGGCCGCCGGGTTGACATCACAGACGGCCACCACGCGGGGTGCGAAGTCCAGATCCACGAGATGGAACCACCTGGCGGCGGCACTGGCCAGCTCGCGCCCCATGAGTCCGCAGCCGATGATTCCCAGCCCGATCTGTTTTGTCTTCATGTGCTTTCTCCTCATGCGACGCCGGTGCCGGTCAGGACAGGAGTTCTTTCTCGGTCTCGCCAATCGCTTCGTCGATGATGTCCATGGCCTTGGCGGCGACGTCCTGTTCCATGATCAGAGGAGGACTCATGCGCAGGATGTGACCGGCGGGAATCCAGGCCAGTCCCTTCCGGAACGCTTTCTGATAAACCAGCCGACCCGCTTCGGCGAACGGCTCCTTCGTCCGGCGATCCTTCACCAGTTCCACGCCCATGAGGCAGCCCTTGCAGCGGACGTCGCCCACGATGGGATGCTCGTCCTTGATGCGGTCCAATCGTTTCAGGAAGAACCGTTCGAGTTCGGCGACGTGTTCGAGGATTCCTTCCTCTTCGATGACCTGGATGGAGGCAAGCGCCGCCGCACAGGCCATCGGGTTCCCGCCATAACTGGTGGAGGCCGAGATGCGCTCGACGGATTCCTTGTAAGGGGTTCGTGTGATCATGGCGGTGACGGGGAAGCCGTTGCCGAATCCCTTGCCCAGCGTCACCACGTCGGGGAGGACATCGTAATGCTCACAGGCAAGCCACTTTCCCGTGCGTCCCATGCCCGTCAACACCTCGTCGGCAATAAAGAGCATCCCGCGGTCATGGCAGAACTTCGCCAGCTTGGCCAAGAAGTCGTCGGGCGGGAAAACAGACCCGGCCCACCCCTGGATGGGCTCCAGGACGAAGGCGGCCACCTGTCCGGTCGTCGCTTCAAGGATGAACTCGTCATAGAATCGGAGGTACGCGTCGGTGTCGATGGTCCCGTCGGGCTTGGCGAACAGGGGTCGATATGGATCGGGACGCGGAACCATGTAGAATCCGGACGTTCGCGAGGCGCCGTTCGCCGCGTTCATCCGCGCCAGGCTGACCGAATGACCGGACTTTCCGTGAAAGTCGCGGAAGCAGGAGATGAGTTCGTGCTTTCCCGTGGCAGCACGTGCGACGCGCAGGGCGGCCTCCACCGCGGTGGTTCCCGAGTCATAGAGCTGCACCCCGCTCAGGTCACCGGGCAACACGTCCAGCATCTTCTCCAGCAGTTCCACCTTCCATGGCGTAGTGAAGTCGTGACAGTTCATGAGCGTGCGTGCCGCGTCGGCCACCGCTTCCGATATTTTCGGATGGCAGTGTCCAAGACTGGTCACGTAGATTCCCGAGGAGAAGTCGATGTATTCGTTGCCGTCGACGTCGCGGAGGATGACGCCCCGTCCCGATTCGAAGCAGACCGGGAAGAGTTTCACCTGTCCGGAGAGTCCTTTCATGATTTTTGACGCCCGGGCGTGCAGCGCACGCGACTTCGGTCCCGGAATCTCATCGGTCACGATCCTGGGGTACTGCGAGACGTCCACGCTGGCCCAGCTATCCCGTTTCCCGGCCAAATCCGCTTCCTCCTTCTGTTCGGCTCGAAAACCACTATCGTCGGTTATCTGGTTTCACCATGCCCGGCACCTGCGCTCCTACGTCCACCAGGCAACATCCTGGAGTGAAGCGAACTCGCGCAGTGACTCCGACCATTCCCCGGGCACGACGGCAAAATGTTGCGACAACACTTTCGACATGACCGATTCCACCGGATGGTCCGGGACGAAGCGGACGGACGGATGCTGCGGCCTGCCCAGCGCGACTTCCTGCCACGGCGGCGGCTCACAGGCGTCTCCCTCCACACCATGCAGGACATAGCCCGCTCCGTGCTCTCTGCCCAGACGTGCGAGGGTGTGTCGTCCCGTCTGCACCGGGCTGCAACAGCCCATCCCGGCCACGAACCCCTCGAACGAGCGGACCTTGAGCGGTCCGGCCAGCATGGCTTCCGGACAGAACCCGCAACAGCCCATCAGGATCCCGTCCTCCAGCACCTCGTAGAGTTCCCAGTATGTGCTGGTCTGTCCGCTGAGCAATCCCAGGATCGTCTGTCCCAGCAGGCCGGGGATGTCGTTCTCGCAAATGTAATGGAGCTTTCGCGCGAAAAGACATCCGACCAGGCAGGGGGTGAAACCCATGTGGGCCGCGACACCGGTGGGACACTTGATGCTCAGTCCGGCGTAATTCCGCTCCTGCGCCCATCGGTCCAATACGAGATACATCGCGACGGCCCGGTTCAGGACCTCCGGCTTCGGACGCTTGCCGACATAGTTCCATCCGGCGGTCAGGACACTGGTCTGTGCGGCCAACTCCGACTCTGTGATTCTGTCCATGGCGGTCGCGATTTCCAGCATGTCAATGGACTCGACCTCGACGCCGAAGGTCTCGTGGAGGTCACGCACGTCGAACCCGCTCATCTGGAGACGCATGTCCCCAAAGCCGACCATCGCCAGTTTCATCCCCCGGAGGTTCCTGGCGGCACAACAGGCCCGCAGGAAGGGCATGTAGCGTGTCGGGTCAATGGGTCGGGCCGGCGCGGACCAGACGCATTTGTGCTTCACGCCATGCCGTCTGAGAATGGGCAGCGTGGAACCGATTCCCGCCGAGGGTGCGGTGGAGAGAATTTCGCCGTGGACCACCGGGCTTCCCGGAGCCAGCAGCAACATCGGAACGTTCTTCATCGCCCGCACCACCTGAAGCAGCACGTCAGGACGCGCCCAGGCGGCCTGCACCAGCAGAAGGGCGTCGAAAGGGTGTTCCGCATTTTCGCGCACGAGTCGCATGACCGCCGAGGACGAGGTGCGTTCATCCGGCTGCAACCCGACGTCCACGATGTCCGATACCGAAGCGCGAACGTCGTTGACCGCCGAATCGTATTGGGCCCGTGCCGCGTCCTCCGCGTAACCCGGATCACAGAACCCGATGCTTCCTATTCGCATGTGCGGGTCTCCTCCTGCGGATCAACCAAGGGGTCATGCCTTTGCCAGTCCATGCGTCCGGATTGCATCATTCACGTCGGTCTTGTCGACCATGACGCTCCGGACCGCACGGATGAACCCCGAGGGCGAAACGGATTGCACCACGTTCCGACCGAACACAATTCCCCGTGCGCCAGCCTGGGTCGCGCGTGACGCAAGCATCAGCGCTTCACGCTCGGTAGGGGTCTTCTCCGCACCCAACACGAGAATCGGCACCGGCGTCGATGCAACCACTTCGCTGAAGCGCTCCCCTGTATAAAACGTCTTGATGACGTCCGCCCCCAATTCGGCAATCACCCGGCAGCCAATCCGGATGTCCTGGTGCAATTCCTCGGAGGACATCTCTCCCGCCGCGGCCGGGAAATATTCTCCGACGATGGGCACTCCAAGACGCTCCGCTTCCTGCACCAGGTCACTGAACAAGCCAACGTTCCGAGCGTCCACCTCCTCGTTTCCCGTGTGGAGGGCCAGCGACGCCAAGACGACGTCCGCCCCCTTGCGCACCGCGTCGGCCACCGTCGAGAGTCGACGGTGATGGGCCTGACGGTAGCCCCACTGCGAGCCGTAGCTGGAGTTCCACGCCAGACGCGTCAGCAAACAAGGTGCCCCCGGATGTGTAAAGAGATCGGCCACGTGGCGGATCGAGCCTTGTGCCATGAGTACACCGTCGGCCTCGGTCAACTGCGAACAGGCCCGTCGGATGTCCTCCAGTCCGGCGATGGGACCGTGAAATGCGCCGTGGTCCACTGCCGCTACTACCAACTTTCCCTCATCGCCATCCGGTCGGTTCGACCGTCTGAGGAACCGCTCCAACCGAAACTGCTTCCCATTCATAGCACCCGTCCGTTTTCCACCTCGAAAAAGGAACCCAACCAAAAAAATACGGTTTCGATTACTTTCGTGTTGACACCAAACGATAGTGGTCATAGTATATAGTGGTGGCTCACATTGGTCAAGGTCAAAGTTTATGAGTGACGACAGAATCGTACACAGCAATTCCCATTCGCCGCTTTTCTCCCATTCCGGGTTGCCGGTCGTATCGGCGTCCCCTCGTCGCAAGGAAATTCTGAAGCTGCTCCGGGACCAGGACTTCGTCCAGACCGCGGAGCTGTCGGTCCGTTTCGGGGTTTCGGAGGTCTCCATCCGCAAGGACCTGAATTACCTCGAGCGTCGCGGGCTCGTTCGCCGGGTTCACGGCGGGGCACAACTGGCCACAGACGCCCTGGCGCTCCTGAACTTGACCGATCGTTACACCCTGAATCGTGCGGAAAAGGAAACCATCTCAAGGGAGGCGCTGCGTCTTCTCGATCGCCCCAACCTATGCATCTTCGTGGACACGGGCAGCACAAGTCTTTTCCTGGCACAGGCTATCCCTGCCGATCTTGCCATTACCGTGGTCACCAACTCCTTGAGTACCGTGGCGGCCCTGGAGGGGAAGCCTGCTTGTCGCGTCTTCATGCTGGGAGGGCTGGT
Source organism: uncultured Planctomycetota bacterium (assembly GCA_964629945.1). GTDB lineage: Bacteria > Planctomycetota > DG-23 > DATKVD01 > CAZVTD01 > CAZVTD01. Next base: position 7,254 of record CAZVTD010000038.1, read on the forward strand.
CAACTATCGTCGCAAGATTCTGCAGGGTCCCTGGAGTGACGAACAGATCGAGCGTTCGCGGTTCGACCTTGTCTTCACGGGGGCCGACGGTGTCTCGGCGGATGGTTTCGATTGCGATGATCTTGTTGAAGGTCAGGACCTGCGCAAGACGGTTGCGCGAGCCCGGGCATCCTACGTCCTGGCGGATTCATCCAAGGCCGGGAAGCCGTCCCGCAGTCTTTATGCCCGTCCGGGAGACGTGACGGCGTGGATCACGGACGACGGGGTTCCCGCAGCACTCGTCGAGCAGATCCAGGCCAACGGCGGGAAGGTCATCATCGCACGAGAAGACCCCGACACGACCAACCCGAAGAGTCAGGCTTCCGAATGAGCGAAAGCACCGGTCAAGGATGCCGGTGTCTTTTCGCTTGAAAGTGGACCCTGCCCGCCTTCTTTTTCATCCACCGAGCTATGTCTGGTCGAGATCGTGAAGCTGCCGGGTCATCCCTTCCCAGTCCGGCAGTCCGGAGATGGCGTCAATCCCGTAGAGATTGTTGCGTCCGGCGAGCATGGCGTACCGTCCGGCGTTCTCGATCGGTTCCCCCTTGAGCATGGCGACCAGGAAACCGGCCACCGCGGCATCCCCGGCGCCGGAGGCGTTGATCATGCGGTCGGCGTCGACCGGACAGGGAGGGACCCAGATTTCGCGGTTGCGCCAGTTCCGCACGGGAAGCTTCAGGGTCGTCGTCTCGCCCAGGGGTCCGACCTCGCCGGTGCGAAGGTAAGCTCCCCGGTGGGCCGCCTTGATGAGCAGCACCTTCACCCCCATGTCGATGATCTCGTCCCCGAGCTTCCGGCAGGTCGCTTCGGATACGGCATCAATGGGGTCCCCGTCGACACTGCGGCCGAGACGGGCATATTCCTCTGGGTCCAGCATGAAGAGGATTTCCTCCAGGCTGGGGACGAAGATGTCGACCCAGGAGAGCACACGCCGGAGCAAGCTCCGCCAATCGACCCGACCGGCCGGGCCGCCCGCGTCCGGAAGCGTGGTGTCCATGGAGGTCGCCACCCCCCGTTCGCGCGCCCGGGCAAACAGGCTTTCCAGTTCCAGACCGTCGTCGGAGTACAGCTTCCGCATCAGGGTGGGATATCCGAAATGGAAGAGTCGGCTGGAGGCGACGACGTCGTAATCGATTCCCGTGGAGTCGAAATCGGCATTGGTTCCCGGACATTCGAGAAAGACCCGGTCCGCTCCCGGAGGCGCCAGCACCAAGCCGTACGCCGTGCATGCCGAACGGGTCCGACCGACCCCCGTTGCCAGGTCATGCCGGTTCAGGATCGTCAGGGCGATGTCGCCGAGCAGGTCCTCACCGAGCGTCGCCATGAGACGGACGCGCTGACCGAAGCGCTGGAGTGCCAGTCCGGTGTTGGCCACGACGCCGCCCAGGGAGATGGTCAGGTCTTCGACCTCGATCAGTCGACCCGGACGGAGGAGTTCCGCAAGGGACCGTGTGGTCATCGTCGGAGGGAAGCCCGGTGCGAGGTCCACTCCGAGGTAACCGGCCACCACCACGTCAAGTTCCTGCGCCGTCGTCACGTCGTCATCTCCTCAGGAGAGCCATGAGATACCGAGCAGGCGGCACAGTTCTTTCAGTGCGCCCGTGTTGTCGCCGTAGGACAGGATGTAATGCTGGCTGAGCACCTTGTCCATGAACGTCGTCATCGGTTCGTCCAGGTCGATTTCGAGGCTGGGGAGCTGCGGCGCGGGAGGAGCCCAGCCGGCTTCTTCCCATTTGCGAGGCGTGCGCGCGGTCCCGGTGACCAGGTGCATCTGGTAGCGGTCGGCGGTGTGGGTCAGTCGGGCGAGGGTCACGGGACCTGTTTTCACCTTCGAGACGTTGAGCAGTCCTTCGCCGAAGTCTCCGAACGCCGTCGGCATGACGGTCACGGGGCCGTCCACCACCTGAGGCGGGACGTAATCGGGCACTCCCATCAGCACGCCCGTCGGCATGAAGTCGTAGAACTCCATGTAAGCGGCCACCTGACCGGTGAGGTAACGGACCATCAACTGCGTCACCGAGCCCAGGCAGTCGTTTTCGGGCACCGTGCAGACGTCGGGATCCTCGTGCAGCATCATGAACACACCGGCCGGGGCGAACTTCAGCAGCTTCTTCACCCCGTCGACGTCGATGAGCGACACGGCTTCGTATCCGCGGGCGCGGATTTTCTCTCGCAGGGCCAGGTAGAGCCGGACGCTCTTCTCGATGGTTCCGGCGGCGGGCGGATTGACAAAGGTCCACCGCGAACGCACCGCCTCGGCGGTGCGGCTCACTTCGGCCGGGTCAAGATGTTCGATCGCCTGGACCATCTCGAGCATCTCGAAGACTTCTATCTCGGGACCGATCTTCGCCTTGAGCGACACCCCGTCGTGCATCGTCCCGTAGAGTCGCATGTCACGATAGCCCATCATGCCGCTGCGTGCGTCGCGCAGGAGTCGTGCCCGCCCGGGCGGCCAATGCGAAGTCCATGATCTCGCGCACAGGTGGTTCGCCGTCGCGGAAAGTGACCACGTATTTGAAGAGATATCCCATGTCCTGCATGGGCTTGCGCAGGGCCGTGGTTCCGGCCTGTCCGGCGGTGGTGACGAAGCGGTCGCCTTCCTGGGAACCGCTGAGCCCCCACAGGAGGATGGGCTTGTGCCGGAAGGGCTCGATGACACTGACGACGGCGTGCGTCGGGATCCAGCCGGCCATGCAAACGATGAGGAAATCGAAATCGGCGCTTCCCAGTTCCTTCCGAGCACGGGTCACGTCGCGTCCGTCCGGGTCGTCCGTCACCGGGTCGGTGCGGATGAGATCCAATCCCTGTGCACGCAACAGGGTCTCCGCTTCGGCACACTTGCACCTGACCATCTCGGCCGGAACGTTGACTTCCGCAAACCCTGCAAATGCCGCTCGTATCTTTCGCACCGCCCTCCCCTTTCCGATTGTGAGTCACCGCGTCGAAGCGGCTTCTCCGTCTATCGACGCCACAACGCGTTCATCGCTTTCAGAGATTCCTCCACCAGCCGCTGGCCGCCTTCGGGACCGACCGCAACGCTGGCCATCGTTGCGCCATAGCCGCCCCGGGCGACGGCCTTCTCGGTGGGAAGATATCCCTCGTAACCACACGCCAACTGGACCACCAGGGTCTGCTGCGCCCGGCTGCGGGCCTTCATCCGGCTGCCGTAGTCCAGGAACAGTTCAAACGGGTTGCTGACCAGTGCCGCTTCGCCCAGGCGAATCGCGTGCAGTTCGACACTCACGTCCGACTGTTTCCTCTGACTGGCGAACCTCTTGAGGACGGCTTCGCTGTTCAGCAGGATCACGAAGTCGTGCAGTTTGCTGTCGTAGGGACCCGGTCCCCCCTTCGCCTCCTGGGCTTTCGTCTCGGTGACGAAACGCTTGAACGCTTTCGCCAGGGCGACCGCTGCGGGATCTCCGCCGCGAAGCTTCCGGACGATCTTCTGCGCCCGAAGGTATTCCGCGCGGGTCACCCGCCAGATGGGGAGTTTCACGTTCTTCACGACATGGGCCAACACCACGCGCTGCTCCATGGAAGCCCGGGCTTTGTTGCAGCCCTCCACCACGGCGGCGGCGATCCGCCGACCCAGTTCAACGATTCCCGATTCGTACCACATGTCCGGCTCGCCGTCGCGGTAGTGCCGCACGAGGTCCCGGGGCGACTGATCCCCGGCGGCGCTGATCTGAGGCAGCACGAAGAGATGGCGTCCGAAGCGTTCCTGGAGTTGTTGGCGTGCTTCCCCCATGAAGTCCGCGCTGACCACGTAGCGAGCTTCCATCCCCTGCGATGGACACGCCAGGTTGATCCATACGCCCGTCAGTTTCTTCCGGGCGTCCCAGCAGAACACCATGTCCACGCCCGAATCCTCGCTCGACTCCATGCCGATGAAATCCGGGCGATCGGTCTCGCCATACATTTCCGCCGTGCCGTTGGCGTACCACGCACGCCGGCAATGTCCCACGCGTGCCTGTCCCAGGACGCGGCTGACGTATCCGGGGGAACGCTTCCGCCAGGCTTCCTCGATCGCTTCGGTCATCCGCTCGATCACCCACTCCGTGTAGCCGTCCTGACCGGTCAGTCCCGCGATGGGTTCGGCCCAGGACAACTGATAATCGACCGGGGGAGCACTGTGCGTGTGGATGGCATTGAGGATGATCCGACGCACGTCGAGGTCGCGAACCCGTCGGCGAACACGGCGTCTTACCTCTTTGAGCATGCTCGCGGTCACCCATAACGTGTCCATGCTGACCATCACGGCCTGTCTGCTTCCGCCGCCGCCTCGTCCGGCTTCAAGCGCACAGGCGGTCACATACAACCGGTCGCGCACGCCGGTGGCCACCCGGCGGTAGTATTGTCCCACGACCTCACACGGTCCCGTCGGCGTGATTTCCCGCCGCGACCAACCCACACGGATGCCCGACTTTTGCGTTCCCATCGCCCTCCCTTTCCGTCGCATGTCCTGCACGGTCCGTTCGAACCCGATCGATCTCCACCTCGGATTTCATTCTAGTGCTGTGTTCCGGCTCAGGTCAATACCCGTCTTCCAGTCGGAACGCCGCTCGTCTCGTTCACCCCGGACGATTATCCCATTCGCCATGCCGTCCAGAACTCACCTCGTTCCTTCTTGAAGCCACTGGCCCCCGCAACTAGAATGTGCGTTTGTCGGGTTCGGGTTCTGTGTGCGGCATCCGGCACTTGAAGCACGTGTACAAGGCGAAAACACGGGAGGTCGGGGAACTTTATGCACACCGCAGTTGACGGAAGGTCATGGGTGGCTCGAACGTCTGTTCTCGATCCGAAGCCGGGGGAGCACGGTCCCCCGTGAACTCCTGGGCTCCGCGGCAACTTTTCTGACGCTCTCCTATATTCTTTTTGTGCAGCCGGTCGTCATGTCCCTGGCCCTGCCGGAAGGCACGACCGAACTGGAGGCCAACCTTTTTCGGGCTTCAGTGCTCACCGGGTTGTGCATTGCCAGCGCCCTGGCGTGTCTCATCATGGGGCTCCTGGCCAATTACCCCGTGGCGCTTGCACCGGCCATGGGTCACAACTTTTTCTTCTCCCTAGTGGTCGTCAAGGCGATGGGGTTCACCTGGCAGCAGGCGCTTGCGGCCAACCTGATCTCCGGACTGCTCTTCTGGGATTTTCGCTTCTGGGACTCTGGCTGCCCAGACTGGACCCGCGGGTGATGCTCTTCAACGCGATCCCGAGAGGATTGCAGCACGCCATCGCCGTCGGCATCGGTCTGCTCATCGCGCTGGTCGGCTTCGAATATGCGGGCATCGTCGTTCCCACTCCGGGCACCTACATCGGACTGGGACTCGGCCGGACGCCCTGGGCGCCGATCGCCACCGTGCTCATCGGATTGCTCGCTTTCGGGGTGCTTTGGGCCAAGAAGGTGGTCGGCGCGCCCTTGTGGGCGATTCTCGCGTCCGCCATCGCCGGCTGGTTCTTCGGGGTCGTCCAGGCGCCTCACGGCATCGCCGCGACTCCGACCCTTTCGGCCACGGCGTTCAAGATGGACTTCGTCGGTCTCTTCGACCAGTTCCAAATCAATCCGAAAGCAGTGCTGATCGCGCTGGCCACGTTCCTGTTCCTGGACGTCTTCGACACCGTGGGCACCCTGGCCGGGGTCTGCGCACGGGCCCGGCTGCTCACCAGTGACGGAAAAGCGGACAGCAAGATGGGCAAGGCCTTTGTGGCCGACGCCGCGGGAACCGTGCTGGGGGCGTCGCTGGGAACGTCCACCATCACCAGCTACGTCGAAAGTCTTGCCGGCATTCACGCGGGAGCGCGGACGGGCCTGGCGGCGGTGGGCGTGGCCGCGTTCTTTCTGATCGCCATGTTCTTCACGCCGCTCTTCGGGATGGTCGGCTCGCCGTATGCGGTAACCCTGAACGGACAAAACGTTCTGCTGTATCCCTGCCTGGCGGCGGTGCTCATCGGCATCGGGGCGCTGATGCTGGCCTGTGTCAAGGAGATCAACTGGGACGACGCCACCGAGGCCCTGCCGGCGTTCCTCTGCATGATCATGATGCCGCTGACGGTCTCGATCACCGAAGGGATCGCTTTCGGGTTCATCTCCTACGTGGTCCTGATGGTCTGCACGGGCCGATGGCGCGAGGTCAAGCCGTTCATTGCCGTCTGTGCGGGTCTGCTTGCGCTGCGATACGCGTTCTGAGGCACCGCCGAAACGAACCTGGGACGTCGCACGTGTCCGCCGCATCGCGTCCTCTCCCAGGGGCTGATGAGGATGGGGGAACGGGAATTCGCCTTGCCCAAGCTGAGCTACTGCGATTAGAATGCACCCTTCGACAGGGGCGAGTGGCGGAACGGCAGACGCTACGGACTTAAAATCCGTTCCCCGGCAACGGGGGTGTGGGTTCGACTCCCACCTCGCCCACCACGTTTTCCAAGCGGAGCAATGCGTTTTACGCGGCCGGAACGGGTGTTCCACGCCATTCCAGCACAACCTCCCTCAGCGTCTTTTGGCGTGCCAATCCGTGACTGAGAAAGACCGTCCGAGACGGTGGTTTTCTGCATATTTTGTGCGCCAGCGGTTGTTGAATCTTCGATTCCGGCCTTGCCGTCCGTCCCCGTCGCCGCCAGTTCCTCGACCGCGCCCCTCCCCTTCGGCGGAATGTCCAGATCGGGAAGCGCATTCAACGCCTTCCGTTCATCCTCAATCCGAAGATGGGTATAGTGGTCCACGGTCAGCGTGATGGTCGAGTGCCGGGCCAACGCCTTCGCTTCGGCGGGCGAAGCTCCGGACCGTGCCAGTCGGGTAATGAACGTGTGCCGAAGGCTATGGAAGTCCGCCACCCGACCGCCCGTGTCCTTGTAAGCCAACATCGCCGACCTCTCCCGCTTCTGACGCTCCGCAGGATCTTCGACCTCTTCCAGCCAAGCGGCCCGGGCCCGTTCCAGATCAGCCCGGATAATCTCGGAGGCTCGGTCCAGATGGGCAAACAGACGCCCCGGCTTCCGTTCCTTGAGGAAGTCTGCAACCGCCTTAGCCAACCCCGGACGCATGGGGAGGGTATGGGTCTTGCCATTCTTCGCGTAGCCCGCGGTAATGGTCACAGAGGCCCGCTCAAGGTCGGCAAGGTCAAATGACTCGACCGTGAGACTGCGAAGTTCAGACTTGCGCAGGCCGGTCTCTGCCGCCAGACGGTAGAGCAAGGCCCGCGTGGGACCGGGCATCCGTTGCACCGAGGACCCCTCAGCCGTCGTCTGGATCAGCCGGGCCAATTCCTCATCCGTAAGAGCCCGCCGGACATGCCGCCGATCCCTACTCGCGTTCAACTTCGAGACCTGCAGGAACGGGTCTTGCGCAAGCCGCCCGTTCCGATAGAGCCACCGACCAAACCCCTTGATTGCCGTCAGCAGGTGGTTGATCCGGCACAGCCCCATGCCCCTTTTCTGCAAAACCGCCACATGCGCCATCACCTTGAGAGCCTCTGCATCCCGGATACCTGCGAAACCGCAGTCCTTAAAGATCGTTTTCACATCCCGCCGGGTTTCTGCCACATGCCTTGCCTTGTCCCCCTTGCCTTGAAGATACTGGCAGTATGCCTCCACGTGCTCCGTCAGGGGCGTCTGGCCATACTCAACCAGCCGATCCGAGGCTTCGTCGATGATCCCCCGACGACGCAAGAGAGCTTCCGTCTCCAGCTTCTGCCCCATGGCCAAAGACGCCCCCTTGTCCGAGCACCCCGTCACGGTCCGCCATCTTCCCCGAGCATCTTTATAGGACACCGTGTAATTCTTCTTCCCCGCCCGTTTGTAGACACTAGCCATGCTGCATCCTGCCTTTCTTGTTTTGCGTCGTCCTCGTCTCTGTCCAGCCACTCATACGACTTTACCCTCCTAATCGTCAAGGAGATTTGCCACGAATCACCTCCTTAAATCCTGCACCTCCAGCCCGCCGGGCAGCCCGCCGCAATCCACTCCGTCAGCCGGTCCGCACGCCACCTTCGACCGCGTATCCCGCCCAGGTTGACATCCGCCTCATACAAACGCCCGGAACTCAGCATGCGCCAGCCCTGCCGGATGGAGATATCCAGTACCTCACATACCGCCGTCAGCGTCAGAAGTTGAGGAGGAATGCTGACATCACTCATTCCATCCGCCCCTCTTGTCCCCGTTCCAACCGCTTTCGTTCTGCGACAGCCGCCTCATACTCCCACTTCTTCTTCTGATACTTCTGAATCTTCCCCCACACATCTTTGGTGAAGGCCCGCTTTCCGATTTCTTCCTCATCCAACGCAGCCGCCAGTCTCAAGCACAGGTCCCGCATGCTGACGTATTCCGGGACTTCCCTTCCCTCCATTTCACACTCCAACGCGACCAGACTGGACAGGTAACCACGAACATGCGCCAGCAATTGACGCCGAGTCGCCGCGAAGGCTTCCGCCCGTATTGCCGGGTAGGCCCCTACCACGCCCATGAATTGCTCCTGCACGACCTCCCACCAGGACACCGATTGTCTATACTTGTGCTGTCGGTCGGGATTGTCGGCAAAGCTTAACCACTGTTCCGTGCAGTACGCCCACACGCTCTCAGCTAACCTCTGAAGGTCCGCCCACGTGTCCACGCCCAAGGTCTTGATCCCCTCACGCCGTAACTGATACTCCACCCGGATGATCATGTGACCTTCCGGTACCTCCTCCATCCCCCACACCGTGTACATCCAGGTCTTGTGAGACTTGGTCTTGATCTCATAGGGCTTGTCATAGAGCCGAGCAGACACATTCCCCTTCCCGATCGACACCCCTGTTAACCGGCCGTACTGGTAATGTGGGGTCCAGCTCTTCGCTCGGGTCACCGCGAGCGCCTGCAGGTCGTCGCCCCATATCTCCTCCCGAATCAACACGTCCGAGCACAGGTCAACCCGGCTCACCTTCACTGATACCGCCTGAAGTCCTACCACGCCAAGCAGGCTCAGCAGTCGGTCAACCGCAGCAGCCGGACCGATACGCCACAGCGTCTCCGACCGTATCTCAGCAAACACGTTCGGTCGTGACTGCACCGTCTCCCAACTGCCGATGCTCAACAAGTATTCCCCGCTTTCGAGCAGCCACTCGTACCCCTTTCGTCCATATGACTTCACACCGAAGCACCAACGACACTCCCCTGCCCTTTCTCCTACGTCCAGGACCCGGTCCACTCCGCTTACGTCCGAAGCGGATTTCAGTGTGCCCAGTTCTGACAGAAACTCCGTCCGATCCCAGCGGCCGTATATTGACAGGTGCAGTGTATCGATCCCGCTGGCCAGTACCCGTGCAGACTCTCCCTCTCCCAGGATTTTTACAGGGGGGCTGATAGACGTTGCCCCCCGTTTCCGGTGAGGTCCGACGTACAGGGAAGCTGGCCGGCGGGGGCGG
>CAZVTD010000039.1:0-16607 GCA_964629945.1 uncultured Planctomycetota bacterium
CGACCCCCCCTCTCTTCAATAGGGCCGCCCCGAGATCTACCCCCCCTCCTCCTCGATTCCCTTCCCCTGCCGTCTCTTCCTGCGCTCTGCCTCTGTCACCGTCCATCCTCCAATCGCCAACCGCGCGCAGCCTTCATCCTACCGTTTAGTAAATACATCTTCAACCGCCATTCCTTCACCGCCTCTCCGATGGACCAGGGTGCGTCGCCACCCGAATCCGGGTCCTCCAAAAACGCTTTCAAAATCAACGCGAATTCGCTCACTTTTTGACCAAATTCGATGCGAATTCCCCCGAATTCGAGCGGTTCTGTACAGCACCCCCCCGTTTTTCGCTTAAAAACGCGGTTCCGGACAACTCTTAGTCTATGTCTTAACTTTTAACTGGACCGCCATTCGCCGATTCAAGCACGTCTGTGCCGCGATTCCCGGTACAGATTGCCAAATAGCGTTTGTTTACGGGGTTTCTGTAAGCGGAGTGAACGGCTCTTCTATGCGTAAAACGGCGTTATTGGTCGATTGGCACATCCGACGAGGACGTTTTTACGTCTCGCGTCCCGCGAACCCTAGGTATTCATCCAGCCAGTCGTCGGTCCGGAGCACGCCCCGCCGCTGGCTCAGGGCCTGGCGCTCCGCGTGGCGCTGGGCCAGGTCGAATGCCCGTCGCGTAACCACCGAGGATATCTCGTCTTGCGTCGATCCGAACCGCTTGCGAAGTGTTCCGGAAAGGTGGGGCGCGTGTCGGCGGACCAGTTCATCCTCCAGGCTCACGAACGCCTGGGCGCTGCCCGGGTCGCCCTGGCGGGCGCTCCGTCCGAAGAGTTGCCGGTCCACCCGGCCCGACTCATGTCGTTCCGTGGCAAGGACATGCAGCCCGCCAAGCTCCGCCACGCCTCGACCCAGCTTGATGTCCGTCCCACGGCCGGCCATGTTGGTCGCCACCGTGATCATCCCTTCCTGCCCGGCGCCGGCCACCACCTGGGCTTCCTCGGCGTGGCGCACCGCGTTAAGTACATTGTGCTTCAGGCCTTGCGTTGTCAGCATCGCGCTCAACCGCTCGCTGGCCCCCACGCTTCGGGTGCCCACTAGGACGGGCCGCCCCGTCTGGTTCAGCCGGACGATCTCGCCCAGCACCGCCTGCCACTTCGCCTCCTCGTTCCCGAACACCTTGTCCGGTAACCGCTTACGGATGCACGGACGGTTGGTGGGGATGACCACGATCGGCCGGGCGTAGATCTGCCAGAACTCCCGGACCGCCTCCGCCGCCGTCCCCGTCATCCCCGACAGCGTGCGATACATGCGGAAAAAGCGCTGGAAACTAACGCGGGCGTAGGTGTCCTTCGGCGCGTTAACCTCAAGCCCCTCCTTGGCTTCCACCGCCTGGTGCATCCCGTCGCGCCAGGTCCGGTCGGGCATCAGGCGGCCGGTGAACTCGTCCACGATAACCACCTTGCCCTCCTGGACGACGAACTGGCTGTCGCGCTGGTAGAACTCCCGTGCCGTAAGGGCTTGCGTGACAAGCTCTTCGCGCCGACGCGCCCCCGCCCAGAGGCCGCCCAGCGATTCGGCCAGCCCCTCCAGGCGGGCCTTGCCGGCGGCGGTCAGGTCCACCTCGCGATAGCGGCGGCTGGTCTTAAAGTCTTTTTCAGGAATCAGTTGCGACGCCAGTTCGGCGGCCTGTTGGAAAGCGTCCACCTGTTCGGGGTTGGGGGCGTCGCCCGAGATAATGAGCGGCGTCACCGCCTCGTCGATCAGGACACTGTCGGCCTCGTCCACGATGGCGAACGCAAGTCCTCTCTGTACAAGACGATCCAGCCCGGAGCTGGAGCCCTGGGCGATGCGGTTCAAGAGGGCGTGGGAGAGTCCCCGCAGCCGGCCCAGCGACAGACGGTCGCGCAGGAAGTCGGCGGTTACTTCCTTGTTCGTAAGGTAAGTGATATCCGCATGATACGCCTCGCGGCGCTGCGCGGGCATCATGCCCTGCTCGATGTGCGCGACACGCAGGCCGCAGAACTCGTAGATCGGCTTCATCCACGCGGCGTCCCGCTGGGCGAGGTAGTCGTTGACGGTGATGACGTGGCAGCCCATGCCGCGCCAGCCCATGATGGTCGCAGGTAGAGTGGCCGTCAGGGTTTTGCCCTCGCCGGTGGCCATTTCGGTGATGCAGCCGGCGTTGAGTGCGCAGGCCCCGGTGAGCTGGCTGAGGAAGGGTCGTTCGCCGAGTTTGCGCGAGGCGACCTCGCGGACGAGAGCGAAGGCTCGGTGGAGGTCTTCGGGCGTATCGCGTTTGCGGCGAAAGGTTTCACGCAATAGTTGGCCGGCGTCGCGCAGGTGGGCGTCGGTGAGAGTGGCGTAGTCCTTTTCGAGGGCGATGACGTGCTGGGCGGCGCGGACAAAGGCGCCTCGGCGCGGCACCAGTCGTGAGGCCAACCCGGTGACGGTCATCCAGGCGGCGTCGAGTCCGCGCGGAAGTTCGGCGGAGCGCTTTCGTTGAGCGAGCATGCGCCAGGTTGTGGAGTTCTCGAGGGTCATGTGCGTCGTCGTCCGGTTGAGAGGTTATGCCGAGGGATTATACGCGGTGGAGATGCAGGTGTCAGGGAGAAAGTGTGGAGCGTGTTTCCCGGGGCAATAATTAAATATGATGTCCCCAAAATTAAGTATGGTGTCCCCAAAATTCCAAAATTCTGTCCCCAAAATTCAAAATCAAAATCCAAAATTCTGAAAATTCCAGGGGAACAGCAACAGGATGGTCATTGGGGCTTGAAGGTTCATGCAGTCGGGGATAAGATGAAAACAGGGGAAGGAGAGAACAAGGATCGGCGATCCGGAAACAACGATCCTAGGGCGGCGGAGGATAGGGAGACTGTAAAAATCATGTCCCTTCGTTCTGCGCGGTGCTCATCTCAGCGGCGGCCACGGGCAAGATCGATGTGAGGAGGGAGCAGAGCTCATGACCAAAGTTGCCCTCAACAGAACTATTCTGGAATGGGTGCTACACAGAGCCAGTCTGACTCTGGATGACGTTGAGCAGAAACTTCCGAAGGTCCGCCAATGGGCCTCCGGCGAAGGACAGCCGACACTGCGGCAGGTTGAGACCCTCGCCAAACTTACGTTGACGCCCCTCGGCTTCTTCTTCCTTGATGAACCGCCTGAAGACAGACTTCCTGTTCCGCTTTTCCGAACACTGGACCGGGGGGCTCCGGGCAGGCCGAGCCCCGAGCTTCTTGAGACCATCCAGACGATGCAGCGTCGTCAGGCTTGGATGCGCGAGTACCTCATTGAACAAGGGCAGGAACCCCTGCCGTTCGTGAGATCGGCTCGCACGGACGAAACACCCGCCGTTGTTGGGGAGCGTATCCGTAGCGCATTGCGCTTGGCCCAGGGATGGGCCGCAGAGGAGTCGACATGGACGGATGCTCTCAGGGTTCTCCGAGACTCAATGGAGGACGCGGGGATTATTGTGGTGGCCAATGGAGTGGTGGGAAATAACACCCATCGCACGCTCAATACAGATGAGTTCCGTGGCTTCGTTCTTGTGGATGAATACGCGCCGCTGGTCTTCGTCAACTCGACGGATGGTAAGGCGGCGCAGATGTTCACATTGGCGCATGAAGTGGCGCATGTATTCTTTGGGAGCAGCGCCGCATTCGACCTGCGCGAGATGCAGCCGGCAAGTGACCCAGGCGAACAAGCGTGCAACCGAGTAGCCGCCGAGTTCCTAGTTCCCGCACAGGATATTCGCCGAGTGTGGCCTGCTGTCAGGGAGAACCCGGAGCCGTTTCAGAAACTCGCTCGGCAATTCAAGGTGAGCGCCTTGGTCGTTGCTCGTAGGGCCCTGGACTTGCAGATAATCGACAGGGACGCCTTCCTGACCTTCTATAACGAGTATCTACAGGATGAACGGCGCAAAGCCACACAGGGCAAGCGGCGCGCGGACTTCTACGCCACACAGAATATGCGGGTCAGCCGCCTATTTGCACACACGATCATCAGAGCGGCCAGAGAAGGCCGCGTGCTCTACTCTGAGGCTTATCGCTTGACCGGATTGTACGGAAAAACGTTTGACGGCTATGCGGCGTCACTCGGCATGGGCGGTACACGACGATGATCGATCCCGTATACGTTCTTGACACCAACGTGTTTATCGAGGCCAAGAATAGGTACTACGCCTTCGACATCGCACCCGGGTTCTGGGATGGTCTGATTCAGCAAGAGGGACTGGGGAGAATCGAAAGCATCGACCGCGTGCAGGATGAGCTTAACAAAGGAAAGGACGAGCTGAAAAAATGGGCAAACAACCAGTTCAGTCATGCATTTCATCCCAGCACCGAGGCAGACGTGATCAGTGCCTATAGTAGGATCATAACGTGGGTGCAGAACAACCCCCAGTTCATGAGTGCAGCTAAAGCTGAGTTTGCCGCGTGTGCAGACGGCTGGCTCATCGCGTATGCCATGGTCAAAAGGCGGGTTGTTGTGACTCACGAAGAACTTAAGCCTGCCATAAGGATAAAGGTGCCTATCCCAAACGTGTGTCAGCAGTTCGGCGTGCCTTACGTTGATACGTTCGCGATGCTGCGAGACCTAGGAATACGGCTTTCGTAGCGAAGTGCAGGGGCCAATTTAAGTATCTCATTCCCCGATTCCGAATTTCTGCGATGAGCGCATGAATTAGGGTGGTCGCCTGAGATAAGAGCGGAAATTGGTCGACGGAGTGAGTGTCAACAGCACGATCATGTGGTCGAGACATTCCCGCCGAATCGAGCCAATCACCTGCTCAGCATATGGCTTCTGCCAAGGCGAGCGTGGTGCGATGGGAACTTGGGCAATTCTCATGTGCTTGAGCTGTTCCCGAAAGTCTTCGCCGTAGATGTTGTCGTTGTCTATGGGCAGGAATCGGGGAGCTTCCTCATACGGAACATGACTTGCCTAGCAGCCCAAACGGCGGACGTCGGGCCCGAGAGGGTCGGAAGACGGCGCCTGGGGGGGAGTAGGGGGATCAGGCAAGGGGGATGACGTGTCCGGAGGCGCGGCTTTCGACGGCGGCTTCGGCGATCTCCTGGGCGCGCAAGCCATCGAAGGCGGAGGCGTTCCTGGGCGTCCGGCCCTCGGCGATACATTGTCCGAAGTGGTCGATGGCCTGGATCCAGCCCTTGTCGACGTCGTAGTTCCCCAGGGGTGCGTGGCGGGAGGCGTATTCGTCGCCGAGGTTCTTGTCGAGGGGTTCCGTTTCGCGAGCCATGCCCATGAGGGGGGCGTATCGTCGCCAGAAGCGTTCGGTGTGGAGTGCGCGCATGGCGGCGGCGCCGAGATCGCGGTAGAGCCAGCGATGGGTGAAATCGTAATCGGGATGGACGTGGCCGGGGAAACAATAGCGGGGTTCGGCCTCGGGGAAGCCGAAGGTGCGAAGCTCGACGAAGTTGTCGATGGTGAGGGCTCCCTTTTCGGCGATGATCTCGATGCTCTCCTTGGGGAGGTCGGCGGTGGCGTATCCGGAGGAGAGGATGGTGGCGATGGGTCCCGAGGCGAAGTGGAGGACGAAGACCTCATCGTCGCCCCGAGAGGCGACGGAGTAGACGGAAACGGGCTCGGAGCCGACGAACCATCGGAGGACGTCGAAGACGTGACAGACTTCGTGGAAGACGCGGAGTCCGGGGGGAAAATCCTTGCCCCACATGAGGGAGTACTGGTCGGTGATGCGATAGTAGATGTTCCAGGGGCCGCCATGGGCGGCGAGGAGTTCTTTGGCTTTGCAATAGGCGGGGGCGAAACGCCGATTGAAGCCGACGGCGACGTGCTTGTCGGCCTCGGTCTGAGCCCGGACGACGGCGTTGCAGTCGGAGGCGTTCTGGGCGAGGGGCTTTTCGACGTAGACGTGTTTTCCGGCCTGGAGTGCTTCGAGGGTGAGGGAGGCGTGGGTGTCGTCGCGTGTGGCGACAACGACGGCGTCGATTTCGGGGTCGGCGAGGACCTTGCGATGGTCGGTCTGGCAGACGGGGACGTTGTATTTTTTCTGAGCGGTGCGCGCGGCGTCTTCGCGCAGGTCGCAGACGGTCTTGAGACGGGCATGCGGAGCCCAGGAGAGGTTGGGAAGGTGCTGGGATCTGGAGATGCCTCCGCATCCGATGACGGCGAAGACGGATTGCTGCATCGCTGGAGTCCTTTCAGTCCGGCAGGGGCAGTGGTCCCCAGGAAATCATCCAGGGGGAACGTTCCTTTTCTCGCTTTTATATGGTGGTTCGAATTTCGTCAATAGTCCCTGTCCAGATGTTCAGTCATTTCCGGACGGTCCGGGCGTGGGTCAGGTTCGGGCAATCCAGAGAGAGAGGGTGTCGATGTTGGAGGGCCAGGCGTCGGAGGGGGAGTCGGCAGGGAAGCCGACGTTGGCGAGGAGGGCGGTGAGGCGGTGCGAGATCAGGGTGCTTTTGGAGCGGCGGCGTCGAAGAGGGCGGCGGCGATGAGGGCGAGGCCCATGATGAGGAGTCCGAGCGGGATGGGCCAGGAGCCTGCGATCCATGGAACGAGAAAGGCGGCGAAGGCGCAGAGGAACGACCAGATGAAGCCGACGAGGACGACGACGGTGGAGAGGGTCCGGAGGAGCTTGAGCCGTCGAGGTCCGAGGGTGGCGACGGAAGCGGCGAGGCGCTCGTGGGCGCGACACAGCTCCGGACGAAGGAGGACCAGCGCAAGGACAACACAGAGGGTGGCGATGGCGAGGATGAGGATGGCGCTGGAGGCGGAGGCGTCAGAGGCGGAACGGAAGAAGACGGCGAGGGTGATGATGACGCCGAGAAGGACGCCTGCGGCGAGTCCACGAAGCATCTTGAACGAGGCGGGGGACGGATCGGGCATGGGTATCTCCTTAGAGAAACTGGAAGAATGGTACCAAGGGGGAGGGGGGAAGTCTATGGGAATCCGTGAGGAGAGCGTTATGAAAAATGTGAAACGGGCCATGGGAACGGATGAACACGGATTGGGGAAACCGCTGGAGACCGGGAAGCGGACACCGATGACCGCGCACCGCACACCGCACACCGCGAACAACGAGAAGAAACAGCATTGAGGGCTCGGGGTAGGGTGGACGCCACAGCCGGAAACCGGGACGGCAACAACAACCGAAGGATGGACACCGGGAAGCGGCGGTTCCTCTCAACGTGCCGACTGTTCTGCGGTGAGCGGGTTTTTCATTCGTGTCGCAGAGCGACGATCGGGTCCAGTCTTGACGCCTGGATGGCCGGGTAGAGTCCGAACACGATGCCCACGCTGACGCTGATCCCCAGCGACAGCAGGACGCTCCACAGGGGCGTCGTCGTCGGCATCCCCGAAAACGCCGTGATCAACAACGGGAACACCAGTCCCACGACAATCCCGATGCACCCGCCCACGAACGACAGCACGACGGCCTCCACCATGAACTGCTGGATGATCTGGCTCTGACGTGCCCCGATGGCCCGTCGGATCCCGATTTCCCGTGTGCGTTCGGTCACGGTGGCCAGCATGATGTTCATGATCCCGATGCCACCGACGAGGAGGCTGATCCCGGCGATCGATCCCAGCACGATGTTCCACATGCGCTTCGAGGCCTCCGCCTGTTTCAGGAGGGCCAGCGGGACGTCCACCTTATAGTCTTTGCGTTTGTGGAAGCGAGTCAGCATCAGTCCGATGGCCTCCGCCGTCGCCTCCACGTGCTTTTCCGTGTCCACCTCCACCAGGATCGCGTTCAGCTCCACCATTTCCCGAAGGTCGGCCCCTTCGGTCCGCTGCATCACGCGGTCCCCGTAGCGTTTCCGCGCCGTCATCAGCGGAATGTATCCGTCGATCTCCTGGTCGGGTGTCGCGATTCCCGCGTTGCCCTGCTCGCTCTTCACGATCCCGACGATCTCGAACGAGTATCCCCCGATCTGCACCATCTGTCCCACCGTGTATTCGGTGGCGGTCAGTTTTCGCGCCCCGGTCTCGGTCAGGACACACACGGTCGCCTGGTCCTGCTGGTCCTGGTCGGTCAGGACCCGTCCCGCCAGCAGCTCGCGGTTCACCAGTGAGAACCACCCGGGCGTCGTTCCGACCACGCGAAGGTCCACCATCCGCTCCTTCAGCCGCGCGTCCTTGCGGATGAACTTCGCCGGAACGGTGCGCTTCACCGTCGGCACCGACTCGCGAATCCGCTTCTCGTCCTCGTAGGTCAGGCCATAGATGCTCATCATCACCCGGCGCATCGACGACGACTCGTCCTCCGTCGGCTTCATCGCCTGCAGGATGATGTTGTTGCTCCCCAGCTTCCGGATTTCCCGCAGGGCCTGTCGACTTCCGCCTTCGCCCACCGAGAGCATGGCGATCACGCTTCCCACGCCGAACACCAGACCCAGGACGGTCAGGAGGCTCCGGAGCTTGTGCAGCATCAGGTTCTTGATTCCCAGGCGCACCGCACGGATCAGTCTCGCCTTCTGCATCATCCGTTCCCTTCAATACGGTCGATCACGCCGTCGAGCATGTGCATCCGGTGCTTGGCCAGAGCCGCGATGTCCGGCTCGTGCGTCACCATGATGATGGTTTTCCCCTGCCGGTTCAGCTCGATCAGCAATTCCAGGATCTGCTGTCCCGTCGCCGAGTCCAGGTTTCCCGTCGGCTCATCGGCCAGGAGCACCGACGGATCGTTCGCCAACGCCCGTGCGATGGCCACGCGCTGCGGCTGTCCGCCCGAGAGCTCCCTCGGACGGTGACCCACGCGCTCCTCCAGACCGACCATGGCCGCCAACTCTTTTGCACGTTGTGCGCTCTCGTGCGCCTCCCAGCCCAGGTAATACAGCGGCAACTCAATGTTCTCCAGGACCGTCAACTGCGGGATGAGGTTGAAGCTCTGGAAGATGAATCCCAGCTCACGGAGACGAAGCTCGCTCAGCTCGTCGTCGTTCAGTCCGCCTACGTCGCGTCCCTTCAGCAGGTAGCGTCCCATCGTCGGTCGGTCCAGGCAGCCCAACACGTTGAGCATGGTGCTCTTGCCCGAGCCGCTCGGTCCCATGATGGCCACGAAATCTCCCACCGGCATCGTCAGGCTCACCCCCGCCAGTGCGTTGACCCGTGTCTCGCCCATCTGGTAGACCTTGTGCACGTCCTCGAAGCGCACGAGGGCTCCGTCCGTCTCCACGCCGTCGACCGTCTTGTCTGCGTCCGGCATCCTCATGATCCCGGCTCCTGAGCTCTACCCCCGCCTCCGGTCGCGCCACCGCCTGTGCCATTCCCTTCACCCGTGCCGCCGCGTCGTCCCCCGCCCGTTCGACCGCCTCGCGACCTCATCCGTGCCTGCATCGCCGCTCGCTGCTCGGGCGTCAGACTCTCAAGAAACTTCGCTTGTTCCTCCGGCGTCATGTTCCGCATCTGACTCATGTCCGGGAGCGTCGGGGTCTGGGTGCTCTCCGTTCCAGGTGTCGTCGTCTTCACCTCGCCGGACGTGCCTCCGTTCACCGCTGCCGGGACCTCCGGTGCGCCCGTCTCCTTCGGCGCCGTCGAAAGCGGCGGCTTCAACGTCACCAGCTCTCCCTTCTCCACGCCCGAAACGATCCGGACCATCCGGTTGTTGTCCAACCCCAGCTCGACTTCACGCTCCACCTGCTTCCCACGACCTTCCACCACGTACACCGCGGCCTTTCCGTTCACGCGGACCACGGCCGTCACCGGCACGTACAGCGTCTTCTCATAGTTCTCCACGAAGACCTCCGCCTGACAGCTCATCCCCGCTCGCAGTCCCTCGCAGTCGCCGTCCAGCCAGATATCCGTGTTGTAGACCTTCAGGTCCGGGTTCAGCCACATGCTCTGGCCGTCCGGCAGCACCGAGATCGACCCCACCTTGCCCCAGAACACCTTCCCCGGCACCGCGTCCACCGTCACACGCACCGTCAGTCCGCGCTTCACCTTCGTCAGACTCGATTCGTGGACCTTGATCTCGGCTTTCATCGAGGCCGTCGTCGGCAGGTAGATCAGTTCCTGTCGCTCGCGGATCTCCTGGCCCGCCGCCAGGGGCTCCATGCTTCGACGGCCCGACTGACCCGTCGTCGAATACACCGCCATCCCGTCCACCGGCGCCGTGACCTCGCACTTTTTGATCTGCTCGTCCAGCTTCGTCAGCCGCGCCTTCTGACGCGTGAACTCCGAGTCCTTCGCCTTGAGCGTCGCCTCGGCCTGCTTGATATCCGCCTTTCCCTTGCGTCTCACCCGGTCCAGGGCGGCCTCAGCCTGTTCCACGTCGCTTTTGAGCTCCTCCTCCGTCCGGATCCTCGTATATTCCTCCAGCAGTCGCCGCTTCTCCTTCACCAGATTGAGCGACAGTCCCTTGCGTGTCGCGTCCAGCTCGTCCGCTTTCAGCTCCGATTCGGTGATGTAGTCCTCTTCCTTCAGCTTGCGCGAATCCTCCACCGTCTTTTTCGCGCGTTCCAGTTCTTCCTCGGCGATCTTGATGTCCGCGTCCGACTGCATCAGCTGCTGCTGGTAGTCTCCCTTCTGGAATTTTTCCAGGTCCATCTGCGCGAACTTCCAATCCAGCTCCGCCTTGCTCTCGTCGCTCTTCGCCTGGCTCTTGGTTACCTCCAGGTTCTCGCTGGCCTGGACCCACGACGCCTCCGCGTTCATCACGGTGATCTCCTGCTGCGCCTTGCTGTCCACCAGTGAACTCGCATCCAGACGCACCAGGAGGTCCCCTTTCTTCACCAGCGTCCCTTCCGGGATCAGGTAAAGAATCTGGGCCCGTCCCTCCACTTCGCTACTGACCACTTTCAGGTCGCGGTTCTGGATCGTCCCGGATTCCGTGATCGTGATCGACAACGGACCCTCCTCCACCGCGAACAGGGCTTCCGTCTCCCGGGGGTCTCCGCCGCGGAACCAGCCCGCCCACGCGGCCAGCCCCGCACCGCCCAGAACCACCACCAGGACGGCGCCCTGGACCCAGCGTCGTCGCGTCCATTTCGACGGGCCGCGTCCGCTACTTGTTCTCTTCGGGTCGATATTCACGCCACAATCCTTTCTCGTTTACTTCCAGAAGGTCCAGGTCCCGCTGCAGTTCCAGTTCTGCCACGCGGTATTGGACAACTTGTGCCGTCAGTTCATTCTGTGCCGAAATCAGCGCCTCTTCGGCTTCCAGGACGTCTCGAATCTGCGCCTCGCCCGCCTCCAGGAAGAGCTTGGTGCTCTTCACGCGTCGTTCCGCCAGCTTCACCGCCTGCACCTGGATGACGTAGCTTTCGCGTGCCAGAAGCAGGTTTCGAAGGTCGTCACGGATTTCCACCTTGATCTGGTCTTCCAGGGACTGCACGTTCCGGACCGCACGCTCCAGTGAAATCAGACTTTCACGGTATGCGTTCCGCTGGCTCGTCCGGTGCAGGGGCAGGTCCAGCGACGCATCCGCGCCATAGGAACCCTTCTCCGGACGAAGCTGTGCGTTCGGACGGCTCGTCGATCCCAGGCTGCGCCCTTCTCCCGCGTTCCCACTCGCACGGAGGTCCAGACCCATCCGCAGGGCGTCCGCGGCGACCGCGACCTTCCGCTGCGCGTCAACCACCGCGCCATTGGCCGCTTTCAGGTCCAGCCGGTGTGTCAGCGCCAGCTTCACCGCCTCGGTTGCGTCCATCTCCAGCGGACCGCCGCCTTCGCGTGCCGGCTCCACCAGTGTGATCTCCGCGTTCGCGCCGCCGGGCGTCGTTCCGTTCTCTTCCGCTTCCTGCTTCTTCCGCTCTTCCTCCAGTTTCTGCACCCGCTCCGACAGGTCCGCCCCCGCCGTCGCCAGCCGTTCCAGTTCATCCCGGTCCAGGTCCACTTCCGCATCGGGAGGCAGGCCCAGCGTCACCCGGAAACTGTCCAGACGACGCGCGTAGCTCTGCTTGGCCGAAATCCACCGGTTTCGCGCGCTCAACTCCGCCTGTCTTGCCTGGTCCACCTCGATGCCCGACAGTCGTCCGAACTCCGCCAGACGCTTTGCTCGATTCGTCGAGGCGATCAACCGCTTGTAATTCGCCTCCGCGTTCCGGACCGAGTCCAGCTGCTGAAGCACCGAGAGATATTCGCTTGCGACCCGGACCGCCATGCTTTTCTTGTATTGCTCGAAATCGAACAGGGCGTATACGACGTCGCGTTCCGCCTGGGTAAGTGATTCGGTCACGATCCAGCTTCCCGACCCTCTCAGGAGGGGCATCGTGATCGTCGCGTCCGCCAGGATTCCCATCGACGCCGACTTGTCTCCCGACAACAGTTTCGCCACGTCCAGTGCAATCGACGCGCTCAGTTCCGCACCGTTTTTCAGCATCTTCGACCACGACAGGTCTCCGCTTCCCTCCACGCCCCGGACCGTGCTTGTCCCGCTCAGGTCGTGCGTGTAGCTTCCGTCGGCCGCCGCCGCGAAGATGCTCCGGAAATCATCCCGCTCCAGGTCAAGCGCCAGCGCCGTCCGGAACACGGTTTCCTTGTTGGACTGATATTCCCGGCTGTTTCGCGCCGCCACCTGCAGCGCCTCTTCCAGGGTCAGCGTCAGGGTTTTCCCCGCAAGGCTCTCGCCTTCGGCTCCGCCCTTTTCCTTCGGCGGGTAATTTTTCTCGGGCCAGTGCTTGATTTTCTCCAGGTCGCCCGAGCCCAGCGACGCGGCTCCCGACCTTGGCAGGTTCTGCTCCAGCATCAGTCGTCGTCTCAGGGTGTCGGAGGGTTTCTCGATCGTGAACGGCTCCGTCTTCCCCAGGGCTTCGGTCTGCTTCGCCGCGATGATCTTGTCCGCGACGCGGTCGGCTTCCTGTCGATAGTCTCCGGGCTGCTTGCACCCGCCCGTCCACACCAGGGTCCCTGTCGCCAGCAACGCCGCCATGCCTCGAATCCTGACGCTCCCGATCACGTCTGTTCCCTTCCTTGTGTGAACGCTGCTCTTCTCAGGCTGTCTTCGCCATTGTCTGCTCAGTCATCCTTACGGACATCCTTTGCCGGCAATTCCCGAACCCCTGTCGTTTGAATCCCGTTGAAACCCGTGTCCGGGACGCCCGCCCCCCGGCGGAACAGGTCCACCACCAACCCGATGGTTCCCCCGTTGGCCGGGACCTCTCCCACCTCGCGTGCCCCGGTCCGGAGCATCCCCAACAGGAACGTCGCCAAGGTCTCCACGGGCACGTCGCCTCGAACACGACCTTCTTCCACCCCGCGTTCCAGGATGCCCGCCACCGCCCCGACCAGTTTCTGACGCTCCGCCAGCCAGTGTACCCGACCGTCCCCCTGACGCCAATACATCCGGACCTCTTCGGACTGCATCATCCGGAACAACTGCCGACGTCTCCCGTAGAACCCGCTGATCTCCCGGCAGGCCGCCTCCAAGTGTTCCTCGAACGTCCCGTCTTCCCTCATTCGCCCCAAGAGCTCGCACAGTTCCTCGAACCCCTGCGTCGCCGTCTGGAAAAACAGGTCATCCTTCCCCGAAAAGTACCGGTAGATCGTGCCCTTGCCCACCTTCGCCTCGCGGACCACGTCATCCAGCGAGATCTCGTGGACCCCTCGGCTTGCGAACAGACGCTCCGCCGCCCCCATGATATCCTTGCGTCGGTCTCGTCGAGGCAGACTCATACCGGACCCTCCTTCATCCCGCTGCTACAATACTGACCGGTCAGTATTGGTTGCTTATTGAACCCACTTCCTTACCGTGCGTCTCGGCAATTTCGTCCCCATTGTCTGGATAGTTTGTAACTCACTGCGAAACAACGCGTTATGTTGTATCCGGCTGTCCCTCTTTTTCCCGTTTTCCACGGGCACACTCGTCCCATTACTGTCAATTTCCGGAACGCCCTTGTAACTCCTTATCCGGAAAGCAGTTGCGCCCAAACCTAACGAATATGGTGAATTTGTAAGACACCTTCTGAATTTCATGGCAAAGAAGACCGAATCAGTATGGCTTAAATCCTGAATTGTATAGCCTTCCTCAAGCAGGAGTTACGACAACACATGAATTTTTCTCTGTATTTGGCACAGCTTTTGCGCCAGTTCTACTCCGTTTTATTGAGCGGACAGAAGGGGGCTTGGTTCGTCTTGTCATTTCCCTGCGGTGCCTGTCTGTCCACGCCTGGGTGTCATGACCCTGGAGCACGGGTGTCGTGTGGTCTGGTGGGGGAATTTCGTTTTTTTCAGGGGGGTATGCAGATGTTCAGGCTCGGCCGTCTGGTTTTGTGTGTTGGTGTGTGTCTCTTGGCGGGCGGCGTCGCTTCCGCCACCATCGTGACCTTTACGGCGGCGGACGTCAAGAACTCCATGCTCGCCGCCGGGGCGCCCCTGGATGACGCCTCCTACCAGTGGGGGCTCTGGGCCGTCCGTGCCAGACCCGTCGTCACGGGGGGATCGTTCACCTTCACCCAAGCCACCACCTCGCAGCCGGGCTGGGGTGTGGACGCTCCCAGCTCCTATTCCTGGCACACCTACGGCACCAACTGCGTCTGGTTCTACGATGAATCGGGCTCCGAGGCCTGGCGGGCTTCCAACCCCCTCTACATAATCATGAGTGCCCCCGAGGCCAACTTCCAAAGTTACTGTTTCGACGGTGTCGGCAATTACGTCGGGGCCTGGTCCCCGGGTGGTGGCGGCACCCTGTATGCCTCCGGCTACAACGGGGGTGTTGGTGGGACCAACATCGTCACCGCGGTCAATGACGCCTCCACGTTCACGTTCGAGTTTACGCTCGACCCCGGTGCCGTGTGGGACGGTCAGGTCGAGTTTCTCGTCGATGGCTCCAAGTACACCCTCGGCAGCTACACCAGCCCGGGGGTATGGGTTGAGGACTTCTTCGGGGATTATGGGAGCGGCGGCGGTCTCCTCGGAAACATGGGCAACGGATACGTCCTCGTCCCCGAGCCCCTGTCCTGTCTCCTCTTCTCCTCCTCCGTCGCCCTGGCCTTTCTCCGGAAACGACGCTTCTGAAAATGCGCGACGGCACGGAGCCCCAACTCCGCGGCCGCACGCTGCTTTTGACGGATCGGATGACTTCCTCACGGGGTCGAAAGGAGCAGAAGATGAGCAGGTTGCGATGGTTTCATGTTTTGTTGGTCCTTGGGGTGATCTTGTCGGCGTCCACCGCCGCGCGTGCCGATCTCTCGATCCGCGACAGGGCCGAATATCGTCCCTCCAGCGAGTTGGTTCTCGGTGTGTATGACGCCGTCAAAGGTTGGCGTCTGACCGATGAGTTCCAGCTCAACCTGGAGTACCAGGACGGCATCAAGAACACCGTCATCGAGGCGTTCAATGACTACGGATACCCGACCACCCTCAACTTCCCCGACGGCGACTACTACTACCTCAAGGTCGATGTGGCCGGTGGACTCCCCATCGGCATCTACGACAGCACCCAGGCGTATGCCCTCGATTCCGGTGAAAGCTGGGTCCAATGGACGCTTTCGGGCTGGTGGAGCGGCAAGTTCCACACCATCCTCGCCGGTGACATCATCGACGGGAACTTCCTCCACGTCCGTCCCCCTCAGGGCTATCGGACGTTCCTCGGGGAGGGTCTATACAACGACGTCGAGGTCTTCTCCGGCGCTATCGTCAAGACCGAGGTCACCGGGTACTCCTTTGAAGCGCCCCTGGGTGAGGGAAGCGTCCTGAGTCCCGAGTTCGTCCCCGAGCCCCTGTCCTGCATCCTCTTCGCGGGTTCCGTCCTTGGTGGGCTCGGAGCCTGGAGACGTCGCAGAACCCTGTAACGCAAAGCGCGGGACGACCCGTGTCGTCCCGAAGGTCGCCCTCTTTTTCTTTTGGAGAACGTCAGATGAACAAGATCGGAACATTGATCGCGGTCGGGCTGGTCCTGACCCTTGCCGGCTCGGCCGGTGCAACCCTGGTCACGTTGACCTTTGACCCGAACGCCATTCTGGACAGGTATCCCGCAACCGCCGGAAGCGTGGGAGACTCGTCCTCCTACAAGGCCGTTCAGGCGGACGCCCGTCGTGTGCATTCCGTCTGGGGCACCGTCTATGAGACCTTCTACAACTCCACCAATCCCCAGCCCCAGACCAGCAGCTACGATACCTACATGGCCTGGCGCAACTGTCTCGACTCCGAAGGCGAAGGTCTCGCCGCGTTCAACACCTGGTTCCTCAACAATCCCGCCGCCTCCTCCTGGGGTGAAAACGTCGTCACCAAGCCCGGCACCACCGTTATCGCAACCACTCAGCCGGGATGGGAATATCGCTTCGTTGAAAACCCCTACAGCCTCGGCGGCACCTCCGTCCAGTGGTACACCACCGATCCCACCCTGCGACTGCGCCCCACCGACCTCGGCGGTCAGGACATCGGACTCTTCAGCATCACCATCGATCTCTACTATGACTCGGGCGCGAAAGGCTGGGACGCGGGCGACGTCGGGGTCTCCTACGGTGATGAAATCCGCTTCTGGGTCGGCTGCCTCAATGGCGACGATCCTCCCTTCTATCTCGCCAGCACCCAGGCCATTTACTTCGAGGACACGGATCCCTTCGCCTGCACCTACGCCACGGGAGCGAACAATCCCCTGGGGACCGGTTTTGAAGCGGCTATGAGCGCCACTGCGCTGGCACCCGTTCCCGAGCCCATGTCCTGCGTCCTCTTCGCAGGCTCCATTCTCGGTGGGCTCGCCGCCG
>CAZVTD010000040.1:0-16543 GCA_964629945.1 uncultured Planctomycetota bacterium
CCTCACGGGCGGCATCGGCGAGGGTGAGGGCGGGTCCGGGGGGCCAGGCCTGATCCTGACGGACGGCGGAATGGAGGACGAAGGTGGGTTTGGAGGGAGATTCGGGGGATTCGGGGGCCGGGGTGGTCGGTTCCGCCGGGGAGGCATCGGCATCGGCGGCGGCGTCATTCGGGGCGTCGGAGGAGGGTTTGAGGAGTTCGAGACCGAAGACGCAGAGCTTGTCGTCGAGGAGTCCGAGGCCCGTGGCGGTCCAGCCTTCGGGGAGGTCGATGGTGGTGAGGTTATTGTCCTTGCCCTGCCAGATTTCGGGTCCGTAGACATTGAGCTGTGACTTTCCCTCTTCGAGCGCCAGGAGGAGGTAGAGCGAGCCCTGGTTTGCGACGGCCCCCTGAAAGGCGACGTCTCGCGTGAAGGGTTTTTCCCAATGGACGCCATCGGAGGAACGCGTGGCGAAAAGGAAACGCCGGGTTTCGGAAACCGGACCATACTGGCCGACGAGGTAGAGATGATCCTGATCGACGCAGGCGAGGGTGCCCATGTTGGTGGGAAGCTGGCTGGTCTCCATGAGGACCATGGCGGCGAGGAGGAACCCCAGGACCAGGAGGATCCTGGCCTGACGGAGGCGGTCACGCAGTCCGGAGAAGAAGAGGGACGGCATGGAGGTCATGGCGTGTCCTTCAGAGAGACGAGATGCGAAGCGGGAAGCGCAGCGTGAGGTGGGGTCGCAGGAAGCGGATGGTGGAAACGCTGGGGGATGGATTCGAAGTCCGGGGTCCGGAAGACATTGGGGGGCAGGGAGGGGTTGACCTGGACGTCGCCGAGGATGATGTCGAGCTTTCCGGGCTCCTTGCGTCCGAGGAGGCGGATGGAGATTTTGCGGGGGACGGGGACGTTGTCGATGGTCTTGTAGTCGCTGAGTGTGGCGATCATGTCGGTGCGCCCGTTGGGGAGGAGGGTTTCGTAGGAGTGGATGAGGCAGGTGTTCCCGTCGAGGCGGATGCGCGTGGCGACGTAGCGGGAGGAATCCTCGCGAACGATCTCCTGGAGGAGATATTCGCCGGATTCGACGGTGAAGACCCAGTTGGAGAAGGGAGGATTGTCGCGCAGGGGGGTCATGCCGAGGAGTGCGACGATCTGGTCGGGACGGAGGGGGACATCAATGTTGAGGCGGTCGAGTTCGGCGAGGCGTCCGTAGTCGACGCGGTTGGTGTCTTCGTAATGGGAGCAGACCCACCAGGAGGCGCCGTCGCAACCGATGTCGAGGGGGACGTAGTCGAGGAGGGCGTGGCGGGCCTTGAGGCGGAGCCTGTTGGGACCGGCGGCGGAAAAGGAGGCGGAGAGGTCCTCGGAACTGTGCATTCCGGGGAGCCTGACCTTCATGGAGAGCTTGGCGGAGAGGGTCCGAAGGGCAGCCACCCGGGCGTCGAGGACGGAGATGACGTCGGGCTTGTCGCGGGTCGGAACGGGTTTCTGCTGCTGATCGGGACATCCGGTGAGGAGGACCGACGCGAAGGCGACGAGCATGAGCGAGAGGAGGGTTTTCGGTTTCATGTTTTTCCTCAGAGCTGAACGTTGAGAATGCGTCCGACTTCGACGGTGACCTGCTGCATCATTTCGGGGGTCATGTTGGGGTTGAAGACCTCCTGGACGGTGTCTTCGCCCCGGAGCTTGACCTTGAGGAATTCGCCGGAGGGGTCGCGCCGGGTGCCTTCGAAGCGGACGAGCTTTTTCCGCATGAGGACGAGGGCGAGGATGTAACGGAAGTTGATTTTGAGGTCTTCGGTGGCGCCTTCGAGACGACGGAAGAAGTCGATGATGACGTCGTCATCGACGAATTTTTTGGGTTTGGCTTCCTTCGCGGGGACCTGGGTTTTCCAGAAGGAGAACATGTCGTCGGCCGGTCCCTTCCAGCAGGTGATGCAGAAGTCCTTTCGCTGGAAGGTGTCGCCGACTTCGTAGAGGGCGGAGTAATACTCCTGGAGCTCCTGGAAGGGGCCCTGGCAAGTGCTGCACTGGTGCTGACTTTTGGCGATTTCCCACTCCGTCATTTTTCAGACTCCCCTACCCTTTCGAGCCCTGTTGAGGACACTGTCGTGCACGGCTGCGGCGCGTGCGGCAAGCTGCTGGATACGGCTGCGTGTTTCGGCTACAAGGACGTCGTCCTTGAGGTCTGCGAGGTTGACTTCGACGTTGAGCTGTGCAGCGCGGAGCCCGGCTTCGAGGACGACGGCAGCAACGGCGACGTCGCTGAGGAGGTTGGGGTTGGCGATGTCGACGAGCTCGTCGAGGGTCTCCAAGGCGGCCCATGACGCGTTCATTGTGCGCAAGGGGACGTCCATAGCCCGCTTCAAGGCGTCCTGGATGCTCCGGCGGCGCACGGCTTTCTGGGGATCGGTGTCGCGCGGGAGTGCGTAGGCCTGTCCGACGACGGAGTAGGCGGCGACATCCTCATCGACGAGGAGGAGCAGTTCCTGACGACGGGCGTCGAGGTCGGCGAGGATGCGGGCGACACGGGGCTGGACGCTTTCGAACTTTTTTCGTCCGAGGGTGAAATTGGCAGCCATGGAACCCATGGTGGTCCCGAGGACCGCGACCATGGCGGCGATGGACCCGCCGCCCGGGGCGGGTTTGCCGGAGGCTGCGTCGGCGATGTAGTCGGCCAGTGTTCCGTCGCGATACATACTATTTCTCCAAGAGAAGCGTCCGGATGGATTCGGCGACGTCGGGGTTGGGGGCGGTGACGACGACGACGGGGGCGGTGAAGTATTTGAGGGCGACGCGCTTGAGGTCGTCGAGTGTGACGGCGTTGATGCGCTGGGCGAGGGAGTCGCCAAAGGTGAAGCCGAAGCCGTAGAGTTCATTGATGGCGGCTTCGGAGGCCTGGTCGCCGGCGGTCTGGGAACTGAGGAGCCGGGTGGTTATGATGCGGATCTTGGCGAGCTGGATCTCTTCAGGGGTGATCTCTCCTCGGCGGGCCTTGGCGAAGGCTTCGAGCATGATGCGGGTGACTTCGACGATGTTGCCGGAAGCGCACTGGGCATAGGCGTCCATGAAGCCGGTGTCGAGCCAGGAGACGGAGTAGGCGTAGGTGGCGTAGACGAGCCCCTCCCTTTTTCCGCGAAGCTCGTTGTGGAGCCAGCCGCCCGGGTAGCCGTAGCCGCCCATGACGGCCTGGAGGACGGTGAGGGCATCGACGTCAGCGGTGTTCCTGTTGGGTGTTCCCTGGAAGCCGATGTGAATGACGGCGGTTTCGTGACGTTTGTCGACGGGGTGGATGACGAGGTTGAATTCGGAAGCGGGCTTGTCGACGGCGGGAGGGGTGTGGGTGACGGCCGGGGCTTTCCAGGTGCTGAAGATGGACTGGACGTCGCGCAGGACCTGGTCGGGCTGGACGTCGCCATAGACGGCGAGGACCATGCCGTCGGGGGGGACGCACTTCCGGTAGAAGGCGAGGAGGTCATCGCGGGTGATTCCGGCGACGGATTCGGGGGTCCCGAGCTGGTCGAGTCCGTAGACGGAGGTGGGGAACATGGCCTGTCGGAAGGCGCGGGAGGCGACGGAGGAGAGACGATCTTTCTGGCCGTCCAGCGCCATGAGGGTGCGCTTGCGGAGTCCTTCGAGCTCATCGGGCGGGAAGGCGGGGTTTCGGAGGATGTCGGCGACGAGCTTGAGTGCGGCGGGAGTGTGCTCGGAGAGGACGGAGGCGGAGACGTAAAGGGTGTTGTTCCCGCTGGCGGAGTTGACCGCGCCACCCATGAAGTCGAATTCCCGTGCGATCTGTTCGGCGGAACGGGTGCGTGTTCCGCGGGTCAGCATTTCGGCGGTGAGTCGGGCGAGTCCGGAGGTTTTGGGGTTTTCATCACGGAGTCCACCGAGGACGTAGGCCTGGATGGAGACGGCGGGAACGGCGGGGTTGCGCTTGACGAGGAGCCGGAGTCCGTTGTCGAGCTTGAAGAGGACGGCCTGGGCATCGGGGGTTTTCTTTTCAGCGGGTTTTTCGTTCCCCTCGGCGGGGGCGTCGGCCGGCTGAAGGACGGTGAAACACTCGTGGCTGCGGATGAAATACTTGCGGGCGACACGCTGGATGTCGGCGGCGGTGACGTGCTGGATGCGGTCCACGTAGGTCTTGGAATAGTCGGGGTCGGCGGTGGAGACGTAGTTGAGGATCATGTCGGAGCACTGGGCATCGACGGTCTGAGCGGAGAAGACCTGCTCGGCAATCTTCTGGGTTTTGGCCTGTCGGAGTTCGGCATCGGAGACGGGGGTTTTCATGACGCGTTCGAGCTCGGTCCAGACGGCGTCGCGGACCTTGTCGTGCATGCCCGGACGGGCGCCGGCATCGATGGAAAAGACGCCATCGACGAAATGGGGGGTGTAGCTGGAGGTGTCAATGGAGCTGACGAGCTTCTGACGGTCGCGCAGTTCGCGGACAAGTCGGGAGCTTTCGCCCTGAGAGAGGATGTAGGAAAGGAGATCGAGGGGATACATGTCGTCGTGGTCGAGTTTGACGGTGGGGAAATCGATGGCAAGTCGGGTGAGGTTGAGTCCGGGCCGGCTTTCGATGAGCGGACGGAAGGCGGCCTGAGGCGGCTCGTCGGGCAGGATGACGGGGGGAAGCGCCTTGCGTTCGTAGTCGGCAAAGCCCTTTCGGACGAGCGCGACGACGGTGTCGGGATCGACGTCTCCGACGACGCCGACGACCATGTTATTGGGAACGTAACGGCTGTGCACGTAATCGAGGACGTCCTGGCGGGTGATGGCCTCGAGCTGAGGGAGATAACCGATGACAGGCATCCGGACGGGATGGACACGGTAGACGTTTTCGAGGGTGAGACGCGCATGCTCGCGGTCCACGTTGTCGTTGCCCCGCTTGAGCTCCTCGATGACGACCTGGTGCTCACGGTCGAACTCCTCCTGGGTGATGGAGGCGTTGTTGGTCCAGTCGCAGAGGAGGTCGACGGCATCGGCAAGGCGGTCGGCGGTGGTGTCGATGAAGTAGGTGGTCCAGGAGGCCGAGGTCATGGCGTTGGTGTTTCCGCCAAGCTCTTCGACGAGCTTCCGGGATTCCGCTTCGGTGCGTTTGGGGGTGGTCCCGCCGGAGACGAGGTGCTCGGCGAGATGGGAGATTCCGGCGCCGAGGTATTTGTCCTCGTAGATGGCACCAGTTCGGACGAGGATGCGGACGGTGACGACGGGGGCGAAGTGGTTTTCGCGGACGAGGATGGTGAGTCCGCTGGGCTCGGTGTAGATGTGGGTCCCGCCCGGGGTGAGGACGTGGGTCTGGGCGGCCAAGGGAGAGGCCGGGAGCACGAGGAGCAGGGAGAGGACCGCGCAGGCAAGGAACAAACGGACGTTCACTGGACTCTTGCGAAGAGACATTTCAGGTAGTTCCCTTCATGAAAAGCGGTTGTGACGGCATGGTCCGGCGCTTGTCGTCCAAAGATGACCGGCCGAACCATGCGATTGGCATCGACGGCGGCTGCGTTGACCGCCGACAGGAAATCGTTCCATCCGACGAGTCCGGAGCAGGAGCAGGTGACGAGGAGGCCGTCGGGCCGGAGGAGCTTCATGGCGGAGAGGTTGAGGTCTTTGTAGCCTGCCAGTGCCCGTTCCAGACCTTTCTTATGCCTTGCGAGCTTGGGCGGGTCAAGGATGATCACGTCGAAAAGGCGATTCTGCTGTGCGAGGAGCCGGAGGGTTTCGAAGACGTCGCCCCGGCGGAGTTCGACGTTGGAGAGGCGGTTGAAATCGACCTGACGTGAGGCGGCTTCGAGTGCGGGGGCGGAGGAGTCGATGGCGAGGACTTCGGCGGCGCCGCCGAGGGCGGCGTGAACGGCGAAGGCGCCGGTGTAGGTGAAGCAGTCCAGGACGCGGAGTCCGGCGGTCATGGCGGCGAGGTGGAGACGGTTTTCGCGCTGGTCGAGGTAGAAGCCCGTTTTGTGTCCCTGGGCGAGGTTGACGAGGAAACGCGCGGGGCCTTCGCGGAGTTCGATGTCCGTTTCGGGGACGGTTCCGGCCAGAGGTGCGGAGGGTCGGGAGAAGCCTTCGAGCTTCTGGGCGCCGCCGTCGGCTTTTTCGTAGATGCCGACGGGTTTGAGGACATCGGCAAGGAGTTCGACGAAGAGGTCGGCGAGCTGGGCCATGGGGAAGGTGGTGAACTGGATGACGAGGACGGGGCCGTAGCGGTCGACGAGGAGTCCGGGGATGCCGTCACCTTCGGAGTTGACGACACGCCAGGCATCGGTGACGGATTCCAGGCGGAGGGCATGCTGACGGAAGCCGGCGGCGTCGCGGATGCGTCGGGCCCAGAAGTCGCGATCGACGGGCTGGTCGGGGTCCCAGGAGACGAGGCGGACGCGGATGTCGGAATGGGTGGAGAGGAAGCCTTGGGCGATGAAGCGGCCTCGGTTGTCATGGACGGAGACGAGTGCGCCATTGGGGGGATCGCCTTCGAGACGATCGACGGCCGAGGCGAAGACCCAGGGATGGTGCATGTACGCGGGCTTGGCGTGACGCGGTTTGAGGAAGACGCGACCGGCGGCGGTTGTGCCCGTCATGACGTGCGACCCCCGGCAAGAAGCCTTCGGGCGATGCAAACGAGGAGTCCGGCGAAGTCGAGGAGGTGGTCGATGGAGACGGATTCGTTGGCCATATGGGCCTGTCCGGGATCGGCGGAATCGAAGTTGACGACGGGGATGTTTCGCGTGACGCACATTTTGGCGACGGTGGAACCCGACATTCCGGCGGGCTCGGGACGGAAGCCGAGGTAGGCCTGTGTTTCGTCGCAGACGGCTTTGACGAGGGGATGGTCGGGAGAGAGTTCGAAGGGCTGCTGGACGCGGCGGACCTCGAGTTCGAAACGGGACTTGGGGAGTTCGTGTTCGGTGCGCCGCATGACGGCACGCACGGCGTCGAGGATCTGGGTGTGGGCGGTCCCGGGCGGGAAGCGGACATCCATGGTGGCCCGACAGGTCGCAGGGACGACGTTGGGGGCGACGCCGCCGGTGATGAGCCCGAGGTTCATGGTGGAGGAACCGGTGAGGCTGTGCTCGCCCGGGAGCTGGACGTCGTGAAGCTTGTCGAGGAGCGCGACCATGTTCCAGACGGCGTTGACGCCTTCGTGAGGCGTGGACCCGTGGGCCTGGGTTCCGTAGGAGATGAGGTCGAAGAAGAGGGGGCCTTTTTCGGCGACGATGACTTTCCGGAGCGCGGTTTCGGCGTCGGGGATGATGGCGAAGTCGGCGGTGAGGTGTCCTTTGCTGAAGAGGTATTCGAATCCGAAGGCACTGCCCTGCTCTTCGTCGGCGACACAGGCGAGGGTGAACTGTCCGTCGATCAGGTCGGGGTGGGCGTGGAGATACTGGAGGGCAAGCAGCGAAGCGGCCAGGGCACCCTTGTTGTCGGAACTGCCCCGTCCGTAGAGCCGGCCATCGCGCACGACGGGCTCGAAGGGGTCGGTGTTCCAGCCGTCGCCCGGGGGCACGGTGTCGAGATGGCAGGCCACGAGGAGCCGGGGCCTGCCCTGACCGACGTCGGCCAGGAGGTTGGTGCGTCCGGGCTGGGCTTCGTGGGTGCGGGAGGGAATGGACCAGTCTTCGAGGAGGGTGGCGACGTATTCGGCGGCGAGGTGTTCCTGTCCGGGAGGGTTGACGGTGTTGCAGCGGACGAGTCCGGAGAGGACCTCGACGAGCTGGTCGCGACGGGAGCTGAAGTAGTCCTTGAGGGTCTGCATGGTCATGGTCCGGGGTTACTTTTCCAGTTCTCTGAGATAGGCGAGTGTCCGGTTGAGCTCGCTGCGCAGGTGACGGACGCGCATGAGGCTTCGGACGCGCGCGAGGAGTTCGAGGCGGTTGATGGGCTTGGTGAGGAAGTCGTCGGTGCCGGCTTCGATGCCCCGCTCGATATCCTTGAGGGCGCCGAGTGCGGTGACCATGAGGACGGGAATGGCGGCGCTGGCGGGGGTTTTTCGGATGCGCTTGCAGACTTCGTAGCCGGAGATGTCGGGCATCATGATGTCGAGGAGGACGAGGTCGGGGTCATGCTCGGCGACCTGCCTGAGGGCGGAGGCGCCATCAAGGGCGCGAAGGACCTGGTAGCCCGCGTCGGTGAGGTAGGCTTCGAGAAGCTCGACGTTCTGCTCGTCATCGTCGACGACGAGGATGCGGGTGTCGGCTACGGGTTTTTCGTCGGTCACTTGCATGCGACGGTCTCCTGGAGGGCAAGGGTCGGTTGGAGTTCATTGAGCAGGCTCCGGGTGTTGGGGGCGACGGCGGGAGGTGCGTCGAGGAGTCGCAGGGCAAGCTTCCGGAGACTGGGTTCATCATCGACGTCACAGTCCTGGGCAAGGTGGCTGACGCGGAGCCGACCGGCGCGGGCGCGTTCGAGCGTCTGGGCAAGGACGGCGGAGGTGCTCCAGTCGATGCGGGAGAACAGCTCGGGCGCGGGACGGTTGAGACCAATGAGATAGTATCCGCCGTCGTCGGCCGGTCCCAGGACGAGGTCGGAGGTGTCGAGACGGTGGAAGGCCTCGGCGACGCAGGAGTCGGTGAGGGTGGGGAGGTCGCTGCCGACGATGACGACGCGTCGGGCTCCCCGGGCGAAGGCCTGGTTGAAGCTGTCACAGAGGCGAAGGCCGAGGTCGCCCGGGGCCTGGGAGATGAAGTCGAAGCGGTCGCCAAAGGTGGAGACGAACCAGGGGTGTTCTTCCGGTGGATCGCAGGCGATGACGCGCCTGGCGTCGGCGAGACGTCCCACGGCCAGGGTGGTGTCTGCCAGGAGGGCTTCGTAGAGCCGGCAGGCGCGTTCGGGTCCGAGCAACGCCGACAGACGCGTCTTGACCCTTCCGGGACAGGGACGTTTTGCGAAGATGATGACCCAGTTTTGGTCGGGATGGCTCATGAGCGTATTATAGGGAGGATTTTGGGGTTACGTCCAGAAAAAACGGTTAACGGGCATCGGTTCGTCGATACATCCGGGCCAAATCGTGGAGGGGAACGCCGAGGGTCCGACCGAGGTGGACCTGCCAGTCCACCAGGGTGGTTCGAAGGATGCCATGGGTGAGCCAGCGTCGCGGGGAGGCGAAGACAGGGGTGCTGAGGACGGTGGTGTGCCCGACCCGTCGAAGGGTGCGCGAGAAATCGAGGTCTTCGAAGATGGGGATGTCGGGATAGCCTCCGAGCTGGAGGAAGGTTTCGCGGCGGCAGAAGATGGCCTGGTCGCCGAAGAAGGTCCCGGTGAGCCGGGCACGGAGGTTTCCGCCGAAGGCGATGAGGTCGAAGAGGGTCGCGGGGGATGTCGGGCAGGGGGGAGGCCGGCTGGAGGCTGTGGGCATGGAGGAAGAGGAGGAGGTCGCCGGCGGCGGTCGAGGCGGCGAGGTTCATCTGACGGGCGCGTCCGGGGGGGGAGGAGAGGACGGCGCCGAACCGACGGGCGATGCGGGGGGAATCGTCGGTGCTGAGTCCGTCCACGAAGAGGATTTCGGCGGGTCCCCGGAGGGTGCGGAGGTTGGGACCGAGCCGCGTGAGGGCGTCGGCTTCGTTCAGGAAGGGGACGATGATGCTGATCACGGCGTTCCCTCAGAGGCGGTGGAGGATGCGCATCGGAGAGCAGACGCCCCGACGACGGTGACGGTCCAGCCAGGCAGCAAGGCAGAAGCCCCCCACGAGACCGAGGACGGCCAGGAGGATGGGCAAGGCGTTGGTCCAGGCCGAACCGAGTTCGAGCGCCCCGGCGGTGAGGCTTCCGGCGAGAGCCCCGAGGAGAAACCCGGCAAGCGGGACGACATAGAGGAGCGCGGCGGCAGCAAAGGAGGGTTCAGCGGGGATTTCGACGAGAACGCGGTCGCCCGGACTGACCGGGGATTCGGGGTCGATGGGGACATCGAGGACCATTCGTCCCCCGATGCGGGCACATGCGCCACAGCCTCGACAGGCGTGTGCGTCGGCCATTTCGAGCGAGGCAGTGTTCCCGTGAATGCTGACGACGGTTCCCTCTTCCTGCATGACGTGCGCTCCTGAGTTTCTCTATTATAAGGGTAACCCGTGAACCGGTCCCAGGCAAGCGCAATGCCCCGGGAACATTTCGCTTGTTGGGGCGGCGTGGGTAAGTTATGCTTGGGGCATGAACGAGAAGGTGTGCGTGCTCATTCCGTGTTACCGTGAACGCGAGCGGATCGCGGGCGTGGTGAAGGACTGTCTGGCGCAGCTTCCGACGGTGGTGGTGGTGGACGACGGGAGCGGGGACGGGACGGCCGAGGCGGCCCGCGAGGCGGGGGCGGAGGTGATCGTCCACGAGGTGAACCAGGGGAAAGGGGTGGCGCTGAACACGGGGTACGCGTGGGCGCTGGCGCACGGGTTCGACGGGGTCATCACGCTGGACGGCGACGGACAGCACGACCCGACGGAGATCCCGAAGTTCCTGGAGGCAGCGAGGAGTTCGGAGGCGGGGATCATCCTGGGCAGCCGGATGAATGACGTGCGCGACATGCCGGCGCTTCGACGGTGGACCAACCGGACGACGAGCCGGTGGGTATCGCGGCTGGGTCGCAACGACCTCAAGGACTCCCAGAGCGGGTATCGCCTGGTGAAGCGGAAGGTCCTGGAGACGGTGACGGTCCGGAGCCGGCGATATGACGCGGAGCCGGAGATGCTGATCAAGGCGGGGCGTGCGGGATTCCAGGTGCTGGAGATCCCGATCGCGACGATCTATCACACCGACGGGAAGAGTTCCATCAACCCGATCCTGGACACGTGGCGATTCGTGAAGCTGGTGTTGCGGTGTCTGCTGACGCGGTGAGGCGACAGCAGCAGCCTGGACGCGAAGGAGCCCCCGTGCCGGATGATTTCCTGTCCCAGCGTCAGAACATGGTGGAGCGACAGCTCCGCGCGCGAGGCATCCACGACGAACGCGTGCTGGAAGCGTTCGCGACCATCCCCCGGGAGAAGTTCGTCCCGGAAGAGGACGTGGAACGGGCCTACGCGGACCATCCCCTGCCGATCGGTTATGGACAGACGATCAGCCAACCTTACATGACGGCGCTGATGACCCAACTGCTGAACCTCCGGGAAACGGACCGGGTGCTGGAGATCGGGACGGGGTCGGGGTTCCAGACGGCAGTCCTGTGCGAACTGGCCGGCGAGGTGTACACGATCGAACGGGTGGGGACGCTGGCGGAACGGGCAGAGATGACGCTTCAGTATCTGGGCTACCGGAACTTCCATGGGCGGGTCGGAGACGGCACGACGGGCTGGCGGGAGGCGGGGCCGTTCGCAGGGATCATGGTGACGGCGAGCGCGCCGACGGTTCCGGAGAGCCTGAAGGGTCAGCTTGCCGAGGGGGGACGGCTGGTGATTCCGGTGGGACCGGTGGAGATGCAGACGCTGATGGTGCTGACGCGGCAGGCGGGGAGGACGACCGAGGAAGCGGTGTGCGAGTGCGTGTTCGTGAGGCTGATCGGCAAAGAGGGCTGGCAGGAAGGGACGTGAGACGTCCGCATCACCGCCAGCCCGATTCATGATGCTGCCCGTCGATAGATATCTGATTCTCCGTCACACGCCCCCCTGCCCTTGCGACAATGTACGCGGGATCGGTTCCGGGTGTCCAGCGTTCGTTACAGCACGCGCTCGATCGCCTGAACGGCGACACGTTCCCACTTGAGCATCTCGCGGATGGCCTCCGCCCCGGTCGTGCGCCGGCGAGCGTCCGAAAGCCATGCCTGGCGAGGTTCGTCATTGCCATCGAACCGGGGGATGAAGGGTGCGAAGGAACTTCGCGCCACGTCCACCTCGGCGTCATATGCGTCGGCTGCTTCGGTCAGAACCCTCCCGGCTGAAGCGCCTAGCCGGTCCACGGACCTGCGGCAAAAGGAAGCAGCCGCCGTGCGTCCGGCCACGATCTGATCGACCTGCATGTCCATGTTCCCCATCTCGTACCAATCGATGGGTTCATCGGGACCGGTTCCCTGATGCGGTCCCCGGAGGTCGGCGGGGTAGTCCAGACGGGCCAAGTCCTCGGCCCACTTCTCGTAGGCATCGATCCCGAAGTAGTAATCCACCCCGCCCCAGTTGTTCCGGTGCGCTTTCGGTGCCCGGTGAAGTTCAGAGGCCAGGCGAAGCGCCTGCCGGATACGCTTGTCCTCTCCGGGGTCCGGCACCGCTTCGCCGATCAGGTAGGCGGGATTCGCCTGCCAACCGCCGACGAAGCGCGGGGTCACCGTCCCGCGGGAACGACCGTCCATCAGACCGAACTCTTCGTGAACGGCTCCTTCGGCCACGCCCCGAAGCGGTGTCCAGCGATACGGGTTTCCGTCGCCCACGTGGCAGAACCAATCCCTGTCCTTCTCGTAACCGACGATGAGCGAACTGCTGCCACAGTGGGCCTCGGCCCCGGAGATCAGCACGGGTCGGCCCGCGTCGATTTCACTGCGGATGCGTTCGAGGGCACTGCGGGTCAGTTCCATCCGCTCCTGCCGGCTCTTGCCGAAGAGCAGCGGACCGGTGGGGCCGGCGTGCGTGGACGAGCAGGCGAACCCGCAGGCTACGGCCAGATTCCTCACGGGGTCGGTGGGGGTGCAGAGGTAGGCGGCTCCCTGCCAGTGGGAGGCGTGGCAGAGGGCGAAGGCTTCGCCGGACACCGCCCACAGTTCGTCCCGCGTCGCCTCGACGCCTCGGAAACGCAGGAGTGCTTCCGCAGCCCGCACAGGCATGTCCCAGTGGATGTCGAAGTTCGCGTGCGGCACCTCCTTGACGATCACCCGCTGCTCGCTGCGTTCTTCGCGTCCCTGTCGGGCCAGCGCGTCCACATTGGCCATCAGTTGGACCCAACTGGCAAAGCCGTAATCCCTGGCCAGAGCGAACTGGACTTCGTTCAGGGAGACTTCTGCCGACAGGATGTCCTGGTCGGCAACCCGGATGAAACGTCTGAGATTGCGCAGCACCTCGCAGACATGGCGCTTGCCGGCACGGTGAGCTTTCAGGAGATCC
Organism: uncultured Planctomycetota bacterium; assembly: GCA_964629945.1. GTDB lineage: Bacteria > Planctomycetota > DG-23 > DATKVD01 > CAZVTD01 > CAZVTD01. The sequence goes on from CAZVTD010000040.1 coordinate 12,981, forward strand.
TTGGCCTCTTTGCGGAGGTACTCCGGACTGGGCTTCTCGGGCAGTGAATGAGCCATGGCAACCTTCCTTTCCGTAACACCCGGGGCCTGCATCTTCGGGCAGAGAAGAAGGTTGGCATCGTGTTTTTCAGGGAAGGTGGGTTCGACCCTTTCCGCAGGCCCGGATGCGCCCTTCCGGCGCTGCGTCGTATCATAAGCCCGACGGAGGTTCCGCACAAGTGAAGAACCGGATTTGAACCTGCCGCCTTTCCAATGGACGTCGGGGCGCTGTGATCGCTCCGCGTCATGCGTCGATGTCACAAGACCCACGAGGGGATTGCAGGTCCGCCTGCGCGCGTCTTCGGGGAGGGTTCATCCGCGCGTGGCCGATCCGTCAGAACAACCAGCCCGGGCAGAACATCGGCTTTTCCTGTTGGGCAATCCACCGCTCCAGGCCGAGTTCTTTCATCCGCTTCATGTTCTCGACGGTCAGGCGATGATGCTCGTAGCCGTCCGCGGCAAAGGCCTGCAACTTCCGGCAGGGAAAGTCGGCACACTCGAAACAGTACCGGTGTCCCCGGCTTTTCGCACAGGGGAGGAATTGGCAGTCTGGACTCCAGTGCCGGTCGAGCGGTCCCCGGCATCCCTTGCACTCGCCCTTTTCGGCCGTTTTGCACCGTGCGCAGTTGAGGCCGCAGACGGAGATATCCCACGCGGTCCCGTCAGTGGATTTCCGGGGTCCTGGAGGACAGGTCATGATTGGTTCCCTCCTTTTCTCAGCCTGTTCGAAGCAGAATTGCTGTTACCCTCATCACTGACGTTCCGGCAAGAAGAAAGCCGCGCGGCAAGCGCCACGCGGCTTCTTTGATGAACCCCATCCGAGATGAAGCGCCGTCTTATCGCTTCACGCGGGCGTTGCCTTCCCAGATGCTCCAGATCTGCTCTTCGTCGGCGGGTTGGCCATAGTCGGTGTAAAGCGTGGTGGCCAAGGCTCCGCTGGCCCAGCCGAACTGCACCCACTTTTCCGGAGTCATGCCTTTGAGGATGGCATAGAGCATCCCACCGACGAATCCGTCGCCGCCTCCGATGCGGTCGAGGACGCCGATTTCGCGGGGCTCGACGACGTGCCAGTTGTCGCCTTCCCGCAGGATCGCACCCCATTTGTGGAGGTTGGCGCTGACGACCTGGCGCAGGGTGGTGGCGAAGACCTGGGCGCCGGGATAGGTGGCCTTCACGCGGTTGATCATGCCCTTGAATCCTTCGATCTTGGCGGCGAGGTCCTTGCCTCCCGCTTCGGGTCCTTCGATGCCCAGGCAGAGCTGGAAGTCCTCTTCGTTGCCGATGAGGATGTCGGAAATGCCGGCGATTTCGCTGAAGATGCTTCGCAGCTCCTTGTCCCGGCCCTTCCAGAAGGAGGCCCGATAGTTGAGGTCGAAGGAGATGCGGGTGCCATGCTTTCTGGCGGCACGGGCGATTTCCAGACAGAAGCGGCTGGTGTCCTCCGAAAGCGCACCGATCAACCCCGACAGGTGGACCACCTTGACGCCCTCGGCGCCGAAGATGCGTTCCAGGTCGAAATCTTTCACCGAGAGGGTGCGTCCGACCTCGCCGGCGCGGTCGTTCTGAACGCGCGGGCCGCGGGAACCGTAGCCGCTGTCGGCCAGATTGAACTGATGGCGGTATCCCCACGGGCCGCCCTGATCGACATCGGGCCCTTCCACGTCCATGTGCCGGGAGGCAAGATTGTCCTTGATGAGCCGCGAAATGGGACTGCCCTTCACAAACTTGGTGAGCACCTTGACGGGGAGTCCGAGGTAGGAGGAGACGCTGGCGACGTTGCTTTCGGCGCTGGTCGCCTGGATACGGAAGAGTTCGCTGCAATGGAAAGGCTGTCCGTCCACGGGGGTGAAACGGACGCCCATGCTGGTCGGGACAAGAAGCGCGTATTTTGCATCTTTTCGGAATTCCAAGGTTCCTCTCCTCCTTCTGAGATCGTGTCAAAGCCGGGTGTTTCCACCGCCAACGGCCGGCCGCTTGCGCGTCACGGTTCGTTATAGTACGGAAAAAACCGAGTTTTTCAACATCAAATGCAGTGAAGCAGAGGACGGGATCCCCCCAGGGGCAGCCCCAGGGTATCATCGATCCTGATCGAGGGGAAAGGACCTTCACTGGTCTTTCAATTGCTTGAGGACGCTTTCCAAGGTCTCGGTGGCTTCTCCTGCCCAGACCGACCTCAGTCCCTGCAGGTGCCTGGCGGCCTGGTCCTTCGGTCCGAGATCGACGACCATGGTCGTGCTCCTGCCGCGTCGGTCTTTCCAGGCAAGGTGCAGGTGGTAATCGGGGAGCGGGTTTCTTCGCGACCAGTCGGGCTCGGCCTTGCCCAACAACCCTTCGTGGGCTAGTTGTCTGAAGCCCGCTACGAATTGAAAGGGCGTCAGCATCGAAGCGTTCACGCCATCCGGAAGGTCTCTCAGGACTTCGGCAGACGGAACAGCAAAGATGACCGATACCTTTTCGGGTGAACAGGTCAGCCTCATCAGCGGCATTTGCCCGCTGTTCATGATCTGATGATAGCGGAGGATATCGCGTGCTGAGGGAAACTCTTTCCCGGCCGGGTACCGGGGATCGGGTGCACGCATCCAGCCATGGGGGCCGGCCGGCGTTTCGGCAATGCACACCCAGTGGAGTTTTCCCCAGGGCGTATCGAGCACGTCATTCATTTCGATGCCTTCTACCATTTCGCCCCGGTAATACAGAAAACCCCAATGGCCGATGGCTCTGCCGTCCCGCTCCATCTCGAAACGATAGACGTACTTCCACGGCCCGAACGTGTAGTCCCCCGCCTTCTCCCAGTCGAGGGGAGTCGGCGCCAAACCGGCCGCCTTGTCCCATTCGGGCCGAAGCGGCTCCATCCGGTCGAGCAGTTCATTCAGCACCTCAGCCGACTGGCTGTCGGTCGGAACCTGCCCGGCGATAGCCTCCAGGACGGCTCGCATCTTTGCGTCCCAGCCCAACCGGGTCTGCAAGCTCTTCCCGTCAATCCGGACTTCCATGTGATAAGAGGGTTCTGCCGCAGCCAGGGTCTTCGGCGACAGGGCTTCCAGCGTTCCCGTTTTCGCCAAGGCGTCCACGATGGCGAAGGCTTCCCATTTTTCCGGGCGGATCGATACGGGACCGGTATGAGGCGGCGGAACCTCCGGCAGCGCAAGGCCGTTGAAGAACCAGATGTCGAAGAATTTCTTCGGCTGCTCACCGGTATAGACCAGCCGGACGTTCATCTCCTTGAGCAGGGCCGCACCGATGTCGCCGGCCCGTTTCCAATCCGGCTTCTTCTCGGCCAATTGCGCCAGCATGGGTCGCCTGATCTGATCCGCAGCGTCCCCTCCCACCGCCTGCGCCACCTCCATCAAGCGCCAATAGGACTGTGCGTTGAAGGGCAGACGCTCCTTGTATCTCCATCCAGTGGAATAGATGTAAAGCTCGTAAGCCGGACCGGGCATCGAGGCTGGAAACCCAAGCTTCCTGTAAGGGCTTTCGATGCACTCGGCCCGCTCCAGCCAGCCGGACCCCGCCAGTTCCTCCAGT
>CAZVTD010000041.1:0-16493 GCA_964629945.1 uncultured Planctomycetota bacterium
CCCGCATCATCCCCCACAACTACACCGTCGCCCTCGAGCGCGTCCACTTCATCCGTTCGCTCTTCAACACCCTTTACCTCTGTCTCATGCGCGTCGCAGGGACCGTCATCTCCTCCATCCTCGTCGCCTATGGCTTCGCCTTCATCGACTTCCGCGGACGAAAGCTCCTCTTCGGACTCACACTCGCCACCATGATGATCCCCTTCGTCGTCACCATGGTCCCCGTCTACCTCCTCTACCGAAACCTCGGCTGGATCGGCACCTTCAAGCCCCTCTGGGTCGCCTCCTGGTTCGGCACCGCCTTCTCCATCTTCCTCCTGCGTCAGTTCTTCCTCGGACTCCCCAAGGACCTCCTCGACGCCGCCCGAATCGACGGCTGCTCCGAGCTCGAAATCCTCTGGCACGTCGTCGTCCCACTCTCTCGACCCGCCATCGCCATGATTGCACTCTTCGCCTTCCTCGGAACCTGGAAGGACTTCATGGGCCCGCTCATCTACCTCTCACACGAGTCCCAGTTCACCTTGTCCCTCTCCCTCCAGTCCTTCGCCTCCGAACATGGCGGCACCCCCTGGCACCTCCTCATGGCCGCTTCCACCGTCTTCTCGCTCCCCCTCATCGTCCTCTTCTTCCTCACCATGAAGACCTTTGTCAAAGGCATCGCCATGACAGGCATCAAAGGCTGACGCATCCCGACCAGGATTCCCCCGAAAACCTCTTGCATTCGAAGCCGCAATAAGGTATGTTGCCTTTCCCTCATTCGTGGGCGATTAGCTCAGCTGGCTAGAGCGCATGGATCACACCCATGAGGTCACTGGTTCGAATCCAGTATCGCCCACCAAACATAACGTTGGCCGAATTCAAGACTTAGGATTCCTCCATAGCATCGGAGCGCGGCCGTAACCTTCAGGATCGACCGGGTATTTTACCCGCTCGCTCAAGAAAGGAGAACGCCGTGGCTCCGAAAGTCCCGCAGTTCCGTCTTCACAAAGCGAGCGGTCAAGGCTTCGTTGAACTGAATGGCCGTCGCATCTACCTGGGGAAGCACGATCTCCCCGAAACCCGAGAGAACTACCGACGCACAGTCACGGAATGGCTCGCCAACAACCGGCAGGCCCCTGGCGCGTCCCCGCACCTACCAGTCTCCGTCCTCATCGCGCGATACTGGAAGGACCGCCAGACCTACTACGTCGATGCCCTGGGGCACCCCACCGGGGAACTCGCACCGCTCCGGGCGTCGATGCGCCCCCTCGATGAACTCTATGGAAGCACGCCGGCAGATGACTTCGGACCCCGAGCGCTCAAGGCAGTCCGTCAGCGGATGATCGATATCGGCTGGCACCGGAAGACGATCAATGGACATGTCGCCCGGATCAAGGCATTGTTCCGGTGGGCTGTCGAAAACGAACTGGTATCCGGGGAAGTCTTCCACGCCCTCCAAGCCGTCTCAGGGCTCAGGTATGGACGCAGCACCGCGAAGGAGTCGGAGCCCGTCAGGCCGGTCTCCCTGGAGGATGTAAAGGCGATCCGTCCCCACGTCTCCCGGCAAGTATGGGGGCTGATACAACTCCAACTCTTCACCGCAGCCCGTGCCGGGGAACTGGTGATCCTCCGCCCCTGTGACGTTGACCGCACGGGGACCGTCTGGACCTACACGCCGATGACTCACAAGACAGCACACCACGGGCACACCAGGACGATCTACCTCGGCCCGCAAGCCCAGGAGGTTCTCAAGCCCTTCCTGTTCAGACTCCCGGAAGCCTTCTGTTTCTCCCCCATCGAAGCGGAAGCCGAGCGCCGGCGAGAGATGAATGCCCGGCGCAAAACTCCTCCATCATGCGGGAACTCACCAGGAACGAACCGCGTGAGGAAGCCAGCAGTGAAGCCGGGAGGCCGCTACACCGTCACCAGTTACGCACGGGCGATCCGCCGAGCGTGCGACGATGCGAATATCGCCCCCTGGCACAGTCACCAACTCCGCCACACCGCCGCCACGACCCTGCGACGGCAGTTCGGAATCGAGACGGCACGGGTGATCCTCGGGCATCGGTCGCCGGTGATGACGGATCTCTACGCCGAGATCGACCGGACAACGGCGATCAAGGCCATACAGCAGACGGGATGAACAAATGGAAGCTTGCATTGTTACGTGTGTCGTGTTAGAATGGAAACCAGTCGAACGGGAGGCCCGGCCAGCTACCGGGTATCCGGCCCAGGAGGGGATCGGGGGAAGCACCTTCGCCCTCACCCCACCTGGACCCACCCGACAGAAAGGAAGGTGAAAGATGACCACCGAAAATCCCCCCTCCGCAAAACCTAACAGATGGGTAATCCAAGGGAGACCATGTCCAATTCCGTTGGAAACAGATGAACGCCTCCCCGATAGGTATTGGCAATTACTTGAATATCTGGAAGTCCCGAGACCGGAGGCCTTCGCAGGCGGGACACCCATCGTTGACATACCTCGGAAACTCATTGCCCTGGACATAGTTGATTACTGTCTTCGGCACTGGTTGATAGAGAAGAGGACCATGGTGAGGCGGGGGAGTCGGTCGTGGACGCCGCTGGAGGCAGCCGGGAGATACTTCCTGACGGCCAGGGGCCGGGCCAAACTTGCCGAGCACCGTCTTGAAACGTGCGAAGGCACGAGCGGGAAGTCGGAAGGATCGAAGGGTCCAATTACGTGCGCAGACAAGCCGGATCTAACAAAAGAAGACCTCGCGATGGTGGCACTCAGGAATCACGGGGATGAATGGACGCTTCAGCAGATCGCCAGGTATGCAGGCTGCCACAGGTCAACTCTCTACCGTATGCCGCGGTTTAACGCACTGAGGATGAATTTGGGAATGACAGTCCCAGCAGGAAAGAAGTCCAAGGAAGGCGATATCGAGGCAGAGGATAGTGACCATCCCTAATGTCGCATGCGACAGCCCCTGCGACATTTCACGCGACGCTGTAATTTTTCATCCCCTTTCCGAATCATACCTTAAGTAACCCAACACCCACAATTGGTGCGACATCGGCCCCTATTTCCTGTAGGGGCTTTTTTCTTAGAGGGGCCATGTCGATGAACCAACCAGTAGCAGACGACGTCGAGAATAGCCCTGTCGCGTGGTTCTGTGTGTTGGACCGCGCTCATGGGATGGGGGATCGGGAGAAGGCGAGACAAGCCCGCCAAGAATTGAATCGTCTTGGCGTCACAGTCCGCTATCGCCGGAAATGCCGGAGGCACCATGGAAAGTGACAAGCTCCTCACTCTTGGCCAAGCCAGCGCAACCGTTCATGAACTGACCGGTCGGAAGGTCTCGACCCCCTCGCTTTGGAGATGGGCGCGCAAGGGATTGAACGGCGTCCGGCTCCGTTACGTCCGTGTCGGTCGGGCGATCATGACACGTCGCCAATTCATCGAAGACTTCTTCTCCGACCTGGCCGCTGCTGATGCACCAGTCGGCCCGAAGGCTGGTGTTCCGGCACGGCCAGGTCGGCTCCGCCATTCTACCCCTTGCCACGCAAAGCGCGAGGAAGAGGAAGCAGACAAAGTTCTGCGAGAAGCGGGGATCCGTGGCCATGGAAACGGAGGTTCTACGTGATCGGGTTGAAACTGATTCTCGCCGGGAAGTTGTTCGTCGCATGGGCCAGGTTCCGTTTTTCGACGACGCGGCTTCACTGTCGGCGAGTCTGGGAGACGGTCCGCTATCGTCTCCAGAGACGGTGGATCATTTGGAGTTGCAAAGTCCGGATGGCGTGGGTTCGTTTGGGCGGGAGGTAGTTGATCGATGATTCAGGCTCTCAGTGTCTCGATTGTTCTCGGCAACGCTGTTGACCTCACTGCCTTGGAGCGACTTGTCTTGAACTGTCTCGCTCACCACTGCGACGATACGTGGCACGCCTGGCCAAGCAGTCGCACCCTGGCGGCGGAAACGGGAGCGGATCGGTCATCGGTGCTTCACGCCTTGAAACGCTTACAGGAACCCCAGGGAGAACTGTTCCCGAGCGGCATCCTCGAGGTTGAGCCCAGATATCGTGCCGATGGCTCCCGCAGCAGCAATCGCTATCGCGTTCACCTTGACCATCTCACCGTCAGGGGTGGTCGGATTCTACTACCACCCCCCCGGTCGGATTCTGAGACCGGGGTGGGTGGGGATTCCTACCGGGGTGGTAGGGAAATGCCACCCCGTGATCCATCAGTTGAACCGTCAAGTGAACCACCACCACCCCCTACCCCCTCCGGTGGAGGGGCCGAAGAAGCCGGTGGTGGTGGGATCGCTTCGCTCCTCAAAGCAGCAGGAGTTGAAGACGAACGGTCCATATCGCGCATCCTCTTGAAGCGCAAGCCTGACGAGGTCCGATCCGCCCTTCACGACTTCCACCAGGCTCGACGGGCAGGCGATAAGATCAGCGCTGGCCTCCTGGTGAAGACCCTCATCGAGGGAGGGGAAATCAACTACCGGGGGAAGCACAAGGCCTCGGATGACACCCGCCCTTACCACAGACCGCACCAATCAACCGAATCGGCTCCCCCCCACGAAAAGACGCATATTTGCCAGGTCTGCGGTCAGACGTCGACCTGCCTGAGCAATGACCGGTGGACCTGCCCCGGATGTGGGGTTGACAGTTACGAACAGACGATCCCGGCTCTTGTAGCCCAAGGCATCCTGTCGAAGGACCGGATGGATCGGCTGCCGGCAAAGGCGCGGGAGATCATCGACGGTAAGAACGGCGCACCGGTCGGAGCCGGGTGCCATGAAGACGCGAAACAGGAGGAACAAGGATGACCGAAGTTCAGCCCGAAAACGTTTCCATACCCGAGGCGACCGTCAACGAGGAACCCGGCCAGATCGCCCGTCTGAAGATGAGGCTGAGGGCGCGGATTGATGCCGAACGCCTCGCAGACCGAACAGAGGTCAAGAATCCCCTGGCTCTCCCCATCCCGGACAACTGTCCAGCGGATATCCGCGACCAAATCGAGGCACACAACGCCATGGTGGCGCGCTTCGAGGCGAAGCGGCTTGAAGTCGAGACGATGGTGGAGGAGTTCCCCGACATGATCGAGGATGCTGAAATCACGGGGGCCGCTGTGTGGAAGCAAGGCCGGCTGCTCGGCGAGTCTCGGTATGATCTCGCACGGGAGCATGTTGACCTCGTGGAGCGGCGGCTCCCCCTTCTCGAAAAGATGATCGCACACGGGGAGGCACAACTGAACGACGCGGAGTCGAAGGCTGCCAAGGTCCGCACCCAAGCGGAGGAAAAACTGAGGCGGGCGGGGGTCTCACCGGAAACGGAACGAGGCGCGAAGCACAACTTGGCGGCGGCGAAGATAACCTTCGATCACAAGGTCCGGGAAATCCCGGCAGTCCAGAAGGCGGAAGTCGAGGTGCAGTGGTGCAAGGTGTCCCTCCACTCGTTCCGGGAATGGAGGAAGTGGATCTCGCGGGATGTTGGCGTGTTGGGGGCTCGGGTGATCCAGGCGTTCGAGGCTTTGACCGGACTCTGAAGCAACCGCCAGGCCGTGCCTGGTAACCACGGAAAAGCGGATGGGTTTTGCTCCTTGTGACCTCCGCTCCCCTGGCGGTTGCCCCTCTTGAAGAAAGGCAGGTAGGTCAATGTTCTGTCCGCTGCTGAATGCCGGGCGTCCCATCGGGAACGACGCGGTCGAGTGCCAGAAGGGACAATGCGCCTGGTGGATGGGGCGACGCAGGGGACGCGGTTCCTGCTGCATCCCTCGCATGGCGGGGTATCTCGCGGGCCTGGTCAGTCAGCATCCGGGGGACGCGAAAGGCGGATCGAAGGTCGTGGGTGAAGATCCATCGGCGACCCAGGACAACGGTTCCTGACAGGGGCACACGATGAAGGGTTGTCGGCCACTCACTGACGAGGAGATCGCGCGGACGCTCGACGCATTCGAGGGGAAATACGAGTCTCGGGATCGCGCCCTCTTCCTCTTGGGGCTTCACACCGGCTTCCGCGTCTCCGAACTCCTCAGCCTTCGAATCTCCGACGTCTTGGCGGACGGGAAGATGCTCAACCGGATCACCGTCAAGCGGAAGAACATGAAGGGCAAGATCGAAAGCCGCTCCGTCGTCTGTCACCCGGCAGCACAGCGGGCGGTCCTCTCCTGGCTTCGGGAACTGCGGCGACTCGGATACATGAAGGGGGAGTGTTTCGTCTTCCAGAGTCGGGCGGCGGGAAACCGGGCGATCACGGGGGCGCGGGTATGGCAGATATACATGACCGCGTTCGGTAAAGCCGGTGTGTTCGGTCAACTCGGAACGCATAGCACCAGGAAGACCTTTGCCAAGCACGTTTACGACGCGACGGGGGAGAACCTTCTCAAGACACAGGCTGCGATGGGGCACAAGGACCCCAAGAGCACGACGGCCTATCTCAGCATCGACCAGGACGAGATCGACCGGGCGATCCTCAGCGTCGGGGGCCGAAACCCCGGCGAGCATGAAGAAACCCGATAACCTCGCGGCGGGAAAAGTGACACAGAAATTCCTCATCATTCCGAATCGTGAAAGCGGGGTATCCTCATCATTCCTCACCATTCCTAAAGGCCGACCATGACCGACCCAGGCAGTCAGAACAAAGCACAGGCCAAGGCCCAGGACAATGCGGGATTACCCCATCGCTTCCTCACGGTAGACGACGTGGCCAACCTACTCCAAGTCTCTCCCTGGCTTGTCCGCGAGATCATCAAACGGGGAGAACTCAAGGTTCACCGGGTAGGCAAGAACCGAATCCGGATAAGTCCGGAGACATACGACACTTACATACGGTCCATCGCAGACCTACCCCCGGAGGACAGCCAGGGCGAGGAGCCAGGCACCACAACGCAAAACGGATCACCAAAACGCGGGCGATGGTAGGCAGTAGAGACGAGCGGATTGCTCAACGGGTCCTTCCGGAGCAATCCGTTAATCGACTTCGCCCGAACCCATCACGGAAGACGGTTTTCTTTCTTTTCTTCGTTTTTGCTGATCCGGGAGAACGCACGAGTGATACGGATGACGCGGACGGCCCTATCCATCTCCCACCCCTACCGCCCCAAGCCGAGACCGTCACAGAGGCGGACAATGGCCCACAAACGGAATGCAAAATAGGAGCTGGAAATCCGGAAATCTGTTGGACGGAGGGCGGGTGGGAAGTCAGGAGAGAGCCGGACGGACGAGAACGGCTCGCCCGGAAACGAAGCCAAGAATGGAGGGACGGAAATGAAGGCAGACGAGTTCAAGAAAGCGCTGGACCTGGCACGGCCGGATGACTCGGTGGAGGGCGAGAACATCGACATCTTCTTCGAGGGCAACCGTGACTTCCCACCATTGGGCACGGTGTCCGTCACGATCCGGCAGATCGCTCACATGATGCGGTGCCACGCATTGCGCGGACAGTCCAACCCGGTGGAGGCTGGCAGTTGGGACCTGGATTCCCTGATCGAGATACTGGTCGTCGGGTCGAGGCAGTTCCGGGTGATTGGGTAGCAATCCCCACCACCGTCCCGACGATCTGTCGGGACGAGGGCGCGGGTTCCAAAGCCAAGAACGAGAAGGAGAAGACATGGGGTCGGAGTCGTGGAAGGGAAGGACCAAAAACGGGTATCTCCTCAGCGAAGTCGCCTCCGCCTTGCAGAAGGCGATCCGGAGGGCAGACGGGCGTCTCGCCGGATGGTGGGCGGTGGAGATGCACGACTCGGGATACGCCTCCTACCTCTGGCGCAGGCTGTTCGTGATCAGCGCGGAGGACGTTGCCGGCTGCGTCACCCAGGAGGTCGAGGCGTTGTATCGCGCCTGGCAGCTCCTCCAGACGACGGACAAGAAGAAGATGGCGCAGGGGAAGCCGGCGTCGGGGCGGCTGTTCGCGGCCAAGGCGGCGGTCCTCCTGGCGATGTCGCCGAAGTCGCGCGACATGGTTCACCTGGCGGTGCTGGCGCACGATGGGAAGATGATCGGGAACGCGGAGCTTGAGGCGGACCTGGAAGCGGCTCGGAAGGATCCGCCGAAGATCCCCGACTATGCCTTCGACTGTCACACGGCGAAGGGGAGGTCGATGGGCCGGACGCGCGATCAGATGATCGAGCAGGAGTATCGGGCACTCACCCCACGTCAGCCGGGCCTGTTTGACGACGTGGCGGAACGGTATATCTCGGAACACGGAAAGGGCAAGTCATGACTCAATGGACGATCACGGAAGACCACGTCGCCGATCCGGACGCGAAGCCGGGCACGAACGCGAACGCGGTAGGTGTAGTTGGGCCACGAGGCGCAGTATTGTCGTCGAAGGAGATCGTAGATCACCCCGACTCAATCCCGTTCCGGATGCGAGACGATGATCATGAACTCGTTTATGTCGGGTTCCTGTTGGGTGACGACCTGTTCGCTCCCCTCGATGACTTCGGGATGCCGAACGCGGGTTGCACGGAGATCGAGGTTCGCGAGCATGGCGAGTGGAAGCCGGTATGATCCTGTCGGGCGGGGGTGGCCGCTCGAAGAAGTGAGATCTCAGCCAAGAACCGTTTTGATCATGGAGGAGAATGCTGGAGGAACAATGAGTATGGGCAGACCGAAAGGCTCTAAGAACCACCAACCCGATTACGTCCCGGCTCCGCTTCCCAGGTGCCAGCGTTGCGGAAGCACCCGGCGAACCAACTATTCGCGACGCATCATCATCAAGGCCAGCGACGGTGTTGACGAAGACGGAGATACATTCTTCCGATGTGTTAGACGTCGGACTCGGTGCTTAGACTGCGGCCAGGAGCGAGACGAGCAAAGCCGAGAATACCGGTCTCGTTGACCTCGGAGAAGAATACACGCTAAACAAGTATCCTCGATATTTCCGACTTGCTCGGTGGACATCTTCAGGTCATGCTCCCACCAGTTGATCCCTGAACCATTTCAGAGAGAGGCGATGCGATGCGAGACCTGTTGACTTTCGATGATGCAGCTGAGGAGTTGCAGACGACAACCTTTGCCGTCAAGCGGATCGTAGCCCGAGGCCGGATTGTCGCATACCGACTTAGGAAGTCGGGACCGTTCAGACTCCAGAGGAAGGATCTCACCGCCTACGTCACCGCTGGCGCCAAGTATCTGGACCCGCCGACGTTACAGAGCAATTGGCTTGATGGCAGCATAGGGAGGTCGGCGGTGGAGTTTGCGGAAGCGATCTCCGGGGCAGCCGAAGACCAGATACCCGCCCAGGCTCCAGATTCAGAGCCGGGGGCTGTGCGACGGGTTGCACTCAAGGTGTCTCCGGCCATCCGTAAAGTGATCGAGAGATCCGTGCCGGTTCTGTTCAGCATGAAAGGGAGTCCTGAGTCGCCGTATCGGGACTGGCGGGAACTCTACCTGTGCCATCAGATTCGCAACCTGGCGAGAACGGTGGTTGACCAGTCATTGACCGGCCTAACTCCCCTGGACAAGCTGTATGCTGATGCTGCGGCCTACAGTCGGGTTACTTCGGAGGCGGCACAGGTTCTCTCGAAAAGACAGATCTCCTTCACCCGTCAGTATCTCGTGCAGAAGGGTCCGGTCAAGGTGTGGGAGTCAGTCTATTTCGAACTCCCGCACAGCGTCCTGCTGTCAGGCGGAACGAGCATCGCGCGTGTCCTGGAAATCGCGTTCTGATCAACGTCGGAATGTGCGATTTCGCGAAAGGAGGTTGCGATGGGTCTTGGCAGTGGTATCCGTGCTGGCGCGGCGTATGTGGAGCTGAACGTCAAGGACCGGATTGCCGGAGGTCTCGCCAAAGCGGCGGCGAAGCTGAAAGCTTTCGGGGCCATGGTTCAGCAGATCGGGATGGGGATGATGGCGGCGGGCGCGGCCATCGCGGCCCCGCTCCTGACTGCGGCGAAGATCTTCGCCGACACCGGCAGCGCACTGAATGACATGTCGGCCAGGACCGGACTGGCCGTCGAGACCCTGTCGGAGTTGGGCTTCGTCGCCAAACAGACGGGTGCGGACATCAACGGGGTCGAGACGGCAGTTCGCGCCATGCAGAAGGTGATCGGGGCGGCGGGCCGAGGCGTGAAGACGGCCAAGGACGGTCTCGCCAGGCTCGGCCTCACCTATGCGGACCTGGAGAAGCTGACCCCGGAGGCTCAGTTCATGTTGCTCCTCCAGCAGCTCGCCAAGTTGCCGGCAGGCGCGACTCGGGCGGCGATGGCGATGAAGATCTTCGGCAACTCAGGGACAAGTCTTCTTCCCATGCTTAGTCGTGGGGTTGAGGGATTCGAGGAGTTGAGGCAGCAGGCCAGGGACCTCGGGATAGTGATCTCCACGGAAGACGCGGCCAAGGCCGACGAGTTCGGAGACGTCCTGGACGCATTGTGGGCGGTGGTGAAGCACGGCGTGTTCGTGATCGGCGGCGCACTCGCCCCCATGCTCCAGCAACTCGCACAGTTCATCTCGGAACATGTCCAGAAGGTGACGGAGTGGATCTCCCGGAATCGCGGGTTGGTGACGAGCATCCTGAAGTTGGCGGCGGGCCTGGTGGCTGCCGGCGCGGGTCTGAACGCCTTCGGATTTGTGGCGGCGAAGCTCGGGTCGGTTCTCGGGATAGTCGCCAGTTCACTCAGCGTCATCGGGACGGTCATGGGGGCCCTGCTGAGTCCGATGGGCATGGTCGTCGCCCTGGCGGCGGCACTCGGGGGGTATCTCCTGTGGAGTTCGGGCAACGGGGCGAAGGCGTTGTCCTGGCTCGGGGAGAAGTTCATGGCCCTGAAGGAGTTCGCCACGAAGTCATTCAAGGGGATCGCCGACGCCCTTGCGGCGGGTGATATTGCTCTGGCCGGGAAGATCCTGTGGCTCAGTCTGAAGATTATTTGGCTCCAAGGGGCAGCCAAGTTGACGGAGATATGGGTCGGCCTGACGCGGGTCGCCCTGGGCTTGTGGTTTGGAATACAGGCGGCCTGGGAGGAGATGGTCGACGCGATGGTCCGGGCGTGGATATACGGCATGGACGGCATCAAGGAGGCGTTCAGCACCATCACAGATTTGATCGCCAAGACAATGCTGGACATGGGTGTTGTCTTCCAGGGGACGGCGGGGGAAGACCTGAATTATGACCCCGAGGCCGCGAAGAAAATTATCGATACTGAGGCTCGCCTTCGCAGGGACAGGTTGCATGACAAATACAAGGACGAACTGGCGGCGCAGGATCGAATACACCAGGACGCGCTGTCGAAGATTGGCGATGAGGATGCCGCAACCCAGGAGAAACTTGATAACCAGGTCAAGGCAGCGAAGGACGCGGTAGCGGCGGCCCGGAAGGAATGGGAGGACGCGATCGAACTGGCGGGGGACGAGCGGGCGGCGTTGGAGATGGGTCCGCCCGCGCCTGGGAAGGCAAAGCCGAAGTTTGATTTCAACCTTCCCCGCATCGTCTCGGACGTGGCGCAGAAGATGGCGGTTCGCGGGACGTTCAACGTCGCGGCCATTCAGGGCCTCAAGGGCGGGGACGCGATAGAGCGGACGGCGGACGCTGCGGAGGAGACAGCCAAGAACACACGCAAGATGCTGGATGACCTTGACAACATGGAAGGGCTTGAGTTCTCATGACGTCACGACACCAAAGACCACCGTCAACCGCCCCACATTCGCCAGGACATGCCTCCGGGTTCCATAACACGATCAGAAAGTCAACCGCAAAGCGAACCAACCTTCGCCCTTCCGAGGTCGGCCAGGCAGAGTCGAGACCGACCACAGTTCCGCGCACATTGCGGATCGCCGGAAACACTCTATAAGCCCCGCCAGTCCCTCCATCCACCATGGGGCTCCCCTTCCCTCCGCACCTGTCACAAAGACCGCCACGAGCGGCTACGGAGTCCACGCGCAGTTCTTAGAGTCACCGGGGGCCTACGGTGTCACAGCGGTCTGTCAAATTGACGGAAAATTGCCGAAAATTAGTTTGACGGCATGTTCCCCCGGAGTCAGCATATAGTCGTCTGAGGTTGCGGGGTTTGTTCTGTACGAATCGAACGGCGTTCGGGTCGGGGCATCCGTAAGGACCCCGGATGGTGCCCTGCACCTCAGACAACCCGGACGCCTCTTGTCTATCGGGAGGAGCACGGATGAAAGCCAAGGAATTTGCAGGACTGATCGAGAACGTGATCGACGAGGCGGGACTTAGCGCAGGGATCGACGGCGACGAGCGTGTCGAGGAAGTCAGGCACCTCGAAGCCGGGAACCCCGACCATGCGGAAAGACTCGTGATCAGGATGTCTGACGGGAGCGAGTTCATGATGTTCCTCTGGCAGAGCCAGGCACCGAAACTGGAGGCGGTCTGCAAGTCGTGACGATCCGACCGGGGGCGGGTCACTTAACGGAGGGGATGCCTCGGAACTTCACAAGTGGAAGTGAGGAGGCACTTGTGATCCGCCCCCGGTCGTAACGAGTGACCGGGTAAACTACCCGGTCGAACGCAAAACGGGGCGAAATCAGGCGAAAAACGCGGGTAGTCGATGAAGTCGATTTTGGAGGATTTTGGCCTATAACGCGGTAAACATTCAGGGGTTACGGCGACGGGCAGGACCGAATCACACCCATGAGGTCACTGGTTCGAATCCAGTATCGCCCACCAGATTTAATCCCGACCCGTCGGGATTAAATCTGTCTCGGCATAGTCCCGATGCTGTTCATCGGGACGAAGCCGGACATAAATCCCAGGAGCTTCCATGAGCGGACGATTCTGGTACGTCTACATCCTCTGCAGTGTGCCGGACCCCACCCGCTACTATGTCGGATTGACCGATGACCTTGATGACAGGCTTATCCGACATAATTCCGGCCAAATGTGCCATACATCAAAGTTCATGCCCTGGAAAATCCGGACCGCGATTGCTTTTGATTCCAAGCCCAAAGCCCTTGCCTTCGAAACCTACCTCAAATCCCACTCCGGCCGCGCCTTCGCCGCCAAGCACTTCTGAAGCACTGTCCTGCTGTCTGGACAAATCTGTCTCGGCATAGTCCCGATGCTGTTCATCGGGACGACGCCGGAACCTGCTCCACCGCCTGACTCTTCTGCCAACCCCAGGCCACACCCTGCCTGGGCGGATCCTGACGTGTCGGGACCCTCGTCCGTTTCCTGCCACCAGGAACCTCACACCCTGCCTGGGCGGACAGGCGCCCTCGCCTGTCCCACCGCTTAACCTCACTCCCAACCCACATGCCCGACCCAACCAAACGGCTGTTTCTGTTGCTGCTGTTCGCTGTCCATTGTCCATTGTGCGTTGTGCGTTGTGTATTGTGTGTTGTCCATCGATGTTGTTGCTGTTTCTGCCGTTTCGTGGTTCATGGTGTGTTGTGTGTTGCCCATCGCCCATTGAGACGCTCCCGCCTGTCCCACCGCTTAACTTCACTCCCAACCCACGGCCCCGCTGACCCTATATCGTTCACTCGCCCATTTTGAATTGGCCGTTTGACATTCTACATTGCGACGCGCTCCCTCCTCTCCCCGTACAAAACCCGGGCGGGCCTTTCGCCCGCCCGTTATGAATCTGTAGTTGGCCGTTTCACATTGGCCGTTGGCCGTCTTACATTGCTTTGTCCCCGTTGCTTTTCTCGCACGCCGCCGGTCCCGCCTGCGCCTTCCGGATCCGCCCCAGATCGAACTTCGCCCTTCGGGCGAAAAGGTAGATCCCGTACTCTTCCTGGACCACGTCCGTGAGCTGCGTGTAGCAGTACCCGAACATGTTCGGGTCGTCCAGAAGCACCTTGCACAGCCCCTCGAAGCGCAGGCAGAAATCCTCCACGTCTCTCGGGCGTCCGCCATACCCCCATGAGGTCTTGGTGTCTGTCCCTTCCAGGCTCGCAGCCTCCGGGTTCCACCAGATCCCCCCGAACTCGCTCACCCAGAACGGCTGTCCCCCGTAGGGCACCGACCACGTCCTCCCCTCCCCGTTCAGGAACGGCTTCCCATCGGCCAACCCACTCATCGCCTCTTTCAGCTTCACCGGGTCCTGTTCGTAGTGATGGCAGTCATACACGTCCGTCTCGCGCACCCGGTGCGAGTAGCCCGACGCGTCCAGCACGGGCCTCGTCGAATCCATCGCCTTCGTCGCCAGGAACATCCCCCGCGTCACGTCGTCGAGCATCACGATCCCGTCTTCGATGTCCTGGGCCGTCTCGTTCAGCGGACACCACCCCACGATGCACGGATGCGAATAATCCCGCTCCAGCGCCTCCAGCCACTGCGTGATGATCGCCGCCCCGGGCTGGTGCGCGTGTGCGCTCGGGATTTCCCGCGCGCGGAACCCCCAGTCCCCGTACTCTCCCCACACCAGGTACCCCATCCGGTCCGCGTGATACAGGAACCGCTCCTCGAACACCTTCTGATGCAGCCGCGCCCCGTTGAACCCCGCCGCCTGGCTCAGCGCGATATCTTTCACAAGCGCCTCATCCGTCGGCGCCGTCATGATCCCGTCCGGATAGTAGCCCTGGTCCAGCACCAGCCGCTGGAACACCGGCTCCCCGTTGATCAGGAACCGTTTCCCGTCGATCGTGACCCCGCGCAGCCCCGCGTAGCTCGTCGCCTCGTCCAGGACCCTCCCCCGCTCGTCGACCAATTCGAACGCCAGGCCGTACAGATGCGGGTCGGAGCACGACCACAGCCTCCGTCGATCCTCCGGAATCTCCAGCGTCACGCTGGGCGAGAAATCCCCGTCGATGGCAGCCTCCGCGCGCGCCACCTCCCCCTGCTCATCCTTCAGCACCACCCTCAGTCGGCACCCCGTCCGGTTCTCGCTCACCGGCTGCTCGATCCGGAAGCGCCCGCCCGCCACGTCGGGCGTGATCCGTGGACGCAGCAGGTGCACCTCGTTCACCGGCTCCATCCACACCGGCTGCCAGATCCCCGTCGTGCGTGTGTAATAGCATCCGCAGTTCGCGTAGGCTCGCGACTGTTTCCCCCCCGGCTGGTGCTGACGGATATCGTCCCGCGCACGCACCACGATCGTCGCCTCGTCCCCCGCCCCAACCACCCCCGCCAGATCGCACGTGAAGGGCGTGAACCCGCCGCGGTGTCGGCGCACCTCCACCCCGTTCACCCACACCGTCGCGTCGTAGTCCACCGCCTGGAAATGCAGCAGCACCTTCTTCCCCGCCCACCCCTCGGGAATCCGAACGCGACGACGATACCACACTGCGTTCAGAAAATCGGTCTTCCCCACCCCGGACAGCGCCGACTCCGGACAGAAAGGCGCCTCGATCTGTCCCGCCAGTTCCCGCTCCACGAGTCCCCGTTCGAGCCCGCTGTCTCCCGTGTCGATCTCGAACTCCCACCGACCGTTCAGACACACCCAGTCCGACCGCTCGAACTGGGGCCGCGGATACTCCCCCCTCGGAATCGCCATCTCAGCCTCGCATCTTCGCTCGAACCGCCTTCACGCACTCCGTCACCGCGGGCGCCGGGTTCTCCACGTCCCCCTCGTACTCCAGCACCGCGTATCCCCCGAAGTTCACTTTCTTGAGCGCCTCGTTCAGTTTCGCCAGGTCCAGGTTTCCCGTCCCCACCACCACGTCCTTCGGCTTCCGCGCCCGGTCGAACACGAAGTCCTTGATATGCAGACCATACAGCCGTTCCCCGAACTGTCCCACCAGCTTCACCGGGTCTTCCCCGCTGTCCAGACACCATGCCGTGTCCAGGCACAGCCCGATCCGCTTCCCGCATTTCCCGAACACCCTCTCGATGATCGCGCTGCTTCCCAGCCAGTGTCGGCCCCCGTGGTTATTGATCGACAGCTTAACGACATACTCCTCCGCCAGCTTCTCCGCGTCCGCCAGACACTCCGGCATCGTGTTCAACGCGAAGTCCACCGCCACGTACCGGCAGCCCGCCGCCTTCGCGAACTCCAGGCAGTTCCGTTCCGTCTTCTCGTCGTTGGCGAACCGAATCACCCCCATGCTCACGATCTCCACCCCCGCGTCCCGGTACGTCTTGATCACCCCCGCGAAGGTCGTCCGGTCCTGGAAGTTCGCGTGCACCCCGCACAGTTCCACCGCCTTCAGCCCGCACGCCTTGATCTTCTCAATCACCTCGCCGTTCTGCTTGAAGTGACGGAACGTGTAGCTCTGAACCCCCAGCGCCTTCCCGATATCGATCATTGTTCTTCCTCCTTATTGGCGGCCGCTTCGCCGCCATTGACGTTTCTGCTGTCGTCCCTGTTCGCATGTCCTTCGCGCGGGCCGGCTCACTTCCCTGCGCTCAATCCTTCTTCCACTTCTCCACCTTCAGCCGCGTGAACGCCTCCGCCGACTTGCACCCGTACTTCTCTCCCCACTTCGCCCACTTCTTCTTCGGCATCCCCTGGTTCTTCTCCAGCGCCATCCCCTGCGACACGTGACACGCCAGCGCCTTCAGCGCCTTCTCCTCGAACCCGGTCACGTCCTCGTAATGGTTCGGCTCCATCGGTGGAAAATTCGGCCCGTCTTCCGACTACCCGCGCACCGGAATCCAGAAGTCCCCGATGCTCACATTCTCGCTCGCCCCCATCCACGCCATCATCC
>CAZVTD010000042.1:0-16433 GCA_964629945.1 uncultured Planctomycetota bacterium
ATCCCAGTCGGGACACGGGAGGCAGACGTCGTCGGGACCGATGACGAGGCGGATGAGGCCGTCGGGATGGGCACGCAGGGTGGTGATGGTGGCGATAATCTCGGGTCGGGTGCTCTTCTGGGCGGCACTGTTGATGAGACACATCAGGTGATGGGTGCGGATGGCGATGGGTTTGGCTTCCTGATTCATGGCTTGCTCCTTCCGAGGTCATTTTAGGCGAAGACGGATTGGAAGGCAAGCCCGGTTCCGGGTGTCAGATGACCGCGGCCCCGGCGGAAGGCACCGCTTCCAGGTGTCGGGGTTCGATATTCCGGGGTTGATAGTAGCGTTCGAGCATCGCCCGGACGAGTGCGTCTTTGTGTTCCGCAGGAACCAGGGCCATCATGCTGCCTCCCAGACCGGCGCCGCTGATCTGGGCCCCCAGGGCTCCCGTCGCCAGGGCGATGTCCACCATCTCGTCCACTTCGGGTGTGGAGCAGGCATAGTCGCCGGGCTGCTCCCAGACGGGCAGCGTCGTGTCCAGACCGGATTTCAGTCGGGTCAGTTTTCCATTGAGTCCGGAGACCCGGTCGCCGTCGTGGGAGACGTTCATCAGATGTCCGAAACCCGGACCGTCGTGATGGGCCAGGAGGTCGGCGCCGCGTGCGGCACGGGCGCATTCGGAAATTCCATACAACAGGACCTGGCGCAGGGGATAGCCGCTGGCAGGTTCCGCGTGGGTGGCGAACTGTCGGTGAAGCTCGTGGTCTGACTCGGGCAGCATGGTCCGGAGGGTTTCGCGATCGGCCTGCTCGGGGACGGCGGCGAGGAGGTGATAGATCTGCGCGGGGGTGAGTCTTTCGGCGATGTCGCCGAGGTGCATGGGCTTGGGGTTGCCGAGGTTTCGCCTGGCGTGTTCGAGTTCGTCCCAGAGTGCGGCGTGTTTGTTGCACAGGTGCCTGGCAGCCAGCATCTCCGCCAGTTCGTAGGTGGCGGTGCGTTCGTTGAAGGTGTTGCCGGCGGCGCCGGTTTTGTCGGCGGCGAAGCCGGAGTGAAACACGAGCAGACGGTAGTCCGAAGAGAACGGCGTGTAACCCGAGACCACAAGCTCGGGGACGGTGCGCACGCGCGTCAGTTGACCGGCACGTCCATAGAGGATGGCAGCGTGGTCGCCGAAGCCGCCCCGCGTGCCCACGTACCACTCGGCGATGCCGCAGTGTTCGACGAGACTGCGAAGGTCCAGATCAAGACCGTTGGCCGCGGTCATGGCGAGCATGCTGGACACCACGACGCCCGAAGAGGAACTGAGACCAACCTGCTGCATGATGTTTCCGGTCATGACGCCTTGGAAGCCCTTGAGGGGGCGCTCCGGGCAGAGCATTCCCGCCAGGTACGCACAGGGACCGGCCAGTTTGTGAATCCAGTCGGCCTGTCGGTTCCTGGCGGCTTTGAGCTGCTGGGTCCAGTCGAGCCAAGCGGACTGATCGTGGATGGGATGTTCGGGCCGGACGTCGCTGATGCGGAAGGAGCGTCCGCCGAATTGGGGATTGAGGTTGTCCACGTCGACGAGATCGTCGTCGGCAGGGGAAAAGACCAGGACCACTTCCTGGGAGAGTGCCATGGGGTTGACGAATCCGCCGCGGTGGTCGATGTGCATGCCCAGGACGTTGAGTCGTCCGGGGGAACGCACGATGCCGATTTGGCGGTCGGCCCCGAAGTGTTCGATGAAGCGCTGGACGGCCCGCTTGTATTGGCAAAGATTTTCGGCGTCGATGGTCGACTGCCCGCCGCAGCCCCTGGCCAGTCTCCTGTACAGAGCGGAATCGTGCTGCTCCAGTTGTTCCGCCCACCGGCGAGCCTGGACCAGATTCTCCATAAACCTTCCTCAACAGGGGACTTATCCGGCGTTCGGGACCTTCCGCCACGTCAGTCCCGCTTGCCTCTTGATATCGGCAATACAGCGCAAAACCTTCTGGTGAAGTGCCCGATTTGAGGTGCAAAGAATGTAATGCCGACTGTTGATGTCCGTGCTGAACTGGACGGGTTCGCCGTCAAACGTGGTGATGACGGCCCCGGCGGTCAGGGCCACGCCGATCCCGCTGAAGACGTCGATGAGGGGCTGTTTGTGGGCGAGATAGAGGTCCGTGCGTCCCAGGGCGACGTCGGTGAACCCGCTGGGACCGCCATTGCCACTGATGAATTTGACCTGGCTCAGGAGCGGCTTGAAGGTTTCGACAAACGAATAGGCGTCGTCGGGCTCCTGGTAGAGATACTTCGGCTTCATGAGATAGGTTTCCATCGTGACCCTGGCCAGGTCGGTGGTGCTGCTGGGTTTGGCGTGTCGCAGGTCGGCCAGGCCGTCCGGGGTGTATCGCGCGCTGAACGCGGTCCGGCCGCCGGCGAAGTCCACGCGATTGTTCACGCAATCCCCGACGGCGGTGGCCAGGTGTCCGCCCCTGGTGTCCCAGACGGAGACCGTGGTGTAGTAGAAGGCCCCCAGGTCATTCTTGTAGAGCAGGCTTCCGTCGAACGGGTCGGAGATGACGATCACGTCCATCCCGGCGCCCAGGTCCAGCGTCTTGGCTCCGGCTTCCTCCGAAAGCACCGTGGCCCGGAGTCCGCCTAGGGTGGCGCCGAATTGTTTGAGGGCGTCGAAGATGTATCCTTCCGCGGCTTCGTCGACGCCGAGCACGTCGGGGTCCCAGTTGCGGTAATCGCCCTGGCGTGTCGCAACCAGTCTGCGTCCCTCGGCGAGCTTGAGTCCGTTGATCTCCTCGATGGTGCCCTGGATGGTCGCCAGGACGAACGCGCCCCATGGGCCGTGTTCAGCATATTGCTTGAAGCGCCGATCCCGCAGTTGACGGATCCGCGCCACCTCGTCCTTGACCCCGCTCATCGTGACGGCCTCCCCGAAGGGCTATGGGAACACCAGGACGCCGAAGCGGTCCGGCACGTGTGAATCCGGCTTCAGCGTGGGCGACCAGAAGGTGTAAACGGGTTCGGGCAGCCTGCCCGGTCGTTTGCGAGCCACGTTGAATCCCCACTGGGCTCCGGGCGGCGGGGGACCGCCGAGGTCCGACCAGGGGATGAAGATCTCGACCGTCCAGCGCTTCTCGTCGCGTGTCACCGCGGACAGCCACTGACCTTCCCATTTCCTGTCGCGGTTCTTCGCATCATAGGTGGTCCCGATCGCGTTGATTGCGAGGTGACAGTAGGTGAGATGATCCAGGTTGCTGTCGATGAACAACTCGATGAGGTCGTCCTTCCAGATGGCCCCGTCATGGTCACGTGCCTTTGCCGCGAGATGCGCCATGTCCGGGTCCTGGCACACGACGGCCACGTAGAGTCCGGTCCGCCCGCGACCGACCCGGACCTCCGTTTCGAGAGGCGCCTGCCCCATCCCACCCATGTCGACGAATCGGCCGAGGGCCGCCGCCTCGCCCCAGGTCTCCTCGTCCATGACCCCGTCGATTTTGAGGTCCGTGGTCAGGGGAGGCACCTTGGCGACCGGACAGTAACCGGCCAGCGCCTCGCGCAGGTCCACCGCCAGAAGACGGGTCTCGTTCAGCACCTCCTGTCCTTCCGAGGTCGCCTGGAGGGTCAGGCTGGGAACCGGGAGTGCGTCGATCCCGATAGCGGTGCAATCGAAATCGAAATCGACGGTGGCCTTCTGGTGTGCAGGCAGCAGCAGTTGGCTTGTTTCCGGTTCCACCGACCAGCCCGGGTTTCCGTTGGTCCATTTCAGTCCCACCGTCATCGGGGTGTCGAGCACGTTGGTCAGTTCAAGGGGCCGCCTGACCCTGCCCGCGCGCAAGCCGGCTTTCACGGGGTTGAGCGTCATGCCTTTGCGCAGGGTCTGGACGGTGGCCGTGTAGGGCCAGCGGTCCACCTTCAACGGGCTGCGCACGTTCAGCACCTCGTCGCGTCCACCCTCGTAGGGCGTGTGGGAATCCTCACGTCGTCCGGATCGGAGGACGAGGTTATAGCCCGGGGGATCGGCGGGATTGGGTCCGAACGGGTCCGCGGGATATTTCAGGTGGACCTTGATCTCGCCGGTCTGTCCCGGCTCGATGACGAAGCTGTTTTCCAGCGGCTCGACCTTCCACGGGGAATTGGGCAGGATCTCCCAGTTCAGCGTGCCGATCATCGGCGTGGACAGCGGATTATCGAGACGGATCAACAGGTCGTCGTCCACTTCAAGGGCATTGCGCGGGACCTGGTAGGTCAGACTGGCCGCCCGGGTTCGCAACGCCTCCAGCTCCGCCAGCAGTTTCTCGTTGAGGAGGTCGTGCGGGATGATCGCCCCGCTTCGGATCACGGCGATGGTGGACTCGCTTCCCGTCACGCTGACCAGGACGGAGTGGTACATTTCTCCGGCCCAGAAGTGCTTGGGGTCGATTTCGCCGCCCGTGGTGGAAAGCACCAGGTAGTCGTGACCGTTCCGCATCGTCTGCCTGTAGGCGTGATCATGTCCCGCGATGACCGTCAGCTTTTTTCCCTCGAAGAGGCTTTCGACCGCCTCCCACGCCGGGGCGTCCGCAAACGGACGGTGCATGAAGATGAAATACTGCTCGGCGTTCGGATTGGCGGCCATGTCACGCTTCAGCCACGCAAGCTGTTCCTTGCCGATCTCGTTGATCACTTCCCCGGCGGCGTTGCGGTTCTCCGTGAAGAGCACGATGAAGTGACCGTTCTTGTGGTTGAAGGAATACCAGGGACTGCCGTAGCGCTTGCGCAGGATCTCTTCCATCTCGGGGTTGGAGGCGTCGTGGTTCCCGAAGACGTAGTAGAACGGACGCTTGAGCCGGCTGATGTCCCGGTCCAGTTCCTCCCACTGGGCCTTGATGGCGTCGGCATCTTTTGTATAACCGCTGACCAGGTCCCCGACGCAGATCACGAAGTCCGGGTCCAGCAGGTTGACCTCCCTGATCGTGTCCGCGAAGACGGTCGAGCCCGGCTTGCGTCCCCCGTGACGGTCGCTGATCACCGCGAACTTGAACCGGGCCACCCCCTCCGGGACCGCCTGTCCGGCCCACTGGGGCGGGGTCGTGCGCGTCAGGGGCGCCTCCTGTCCCCAGGCGACGCTGCCTGCTGTCAGAATCACCACCACCGCGAACCGCGTCCATCCGCCGAATCGCATTGGGCTCACTCCTCTGGTGTCTTGGATTCCCCACCGTAAATAAGGATAGACCGTGTTGCGTGACTGTCAAGGGCTGGTGAATACGGTTGGTGGGCAGGGGATCATCGTGGCCAAGGATTGACCGACCGTCGTCGCTGTCTGGAGTGCCATCTCTGGACGGGTCGGTGTCGGCGCGGCCATCCCACGGACCCGTCGATTGACGCTTGGGCTTCTGCCAGAGCCAACGTCCCTGGGCTCCGGAGACCAGCAGCCCCGCGAACAGCCCTCTGCCCAGGAGGTCGGTGAGCATGCCGTCCCAGTCAATCCGGCGTTCCTTGCCCACCAGGGCGGACATCGGTGGAAAGACGATGAGTGTCGCCTGGAAGCAGACCAGCATCATCAGGATCGCGAGCATCCGGGACCATCGACGCTTCCGATAAGTGTACGCCGCGAACAATGCCGCAGCCGCCGCGATGACCGCCCCGATCATCACCGGAGCCGAGCACACCCGTCTTGGTGGTCTCCAGTCCACCTCGGTGGATTCCACGGAACGATCCACGCCGCCTCGCCAGACGGGGACCTCGATCTTGCTCGAATCCAGCCATGCCGAATACCAGGCCGTGGTCGTCAGCTTCAATGCAGCCCTGAAGCGCTCCCAGGCGAACGTGCGCACGCTCTCGTCCATCTGGTCGTTTCCGGGGACGTTGGGGTCGGGCAGCCGGGGTTCCAGTTCATAGACGGCGTCGACTTGCTTGTGAGCGTCCAGGATGTTTTCCACCAGCGTGGCGAACAGGTCGGCCCCTGCCACGACCGTGATCTTTTCGCCCGTGGGAAGCCGGTGTTCGAGGAGCGCGTCGACCTTGTTGTGGATGCCGGTTCGGGGCGACGTGCCGTCCGGGTTCACCCGGCCGTCGAAGTGCACGGTGGTGTGCAGGGGCTGCGCTGCGTCGGCCGTGTAATGACTCAGCACACCGGCGACATACAACACCTTCGCCTGCACCTTTTTGTCGTCGGGACGACTGCGATATTCGGCAAACGCCAACACCAGTCGCTGATACCACTCGTTGGCGGCGTAGGGAAGATAGCCGACCTTTCCGGGCTCGACGTTGAGTTCCCGGCACAGGGCGATGAATTCGTGTCGCGTGCGGGGCAGTTCGCGTCCCTGGAGGAGTTCGAGGTCGATGAAATGGTTGGGCGCTTCGGCGTCGCGAAGTTCCGGCGTCGCCTTGTTGGCCCACCAGTCCGGGTCCGTGGAAGACAGACGGATCGCGTCGCATCCCGCCCGGAAGAACTCCGGCATGTCCTTCGGCAGGAGCCTGACGGCGGTCTCGGCGATGTTCTCGTGTCCCCGGGCCCACCAGCCGAACGCGACGGCCGCCGGAACCACCAGGCACAGGATCACCAGAAGGGCTTTTCGAAGAGACGACATTGTCCGCATGGCTGCTCCGGAAATGATTGGTGGGCGAGGTGGGAGTCGAACCCACACCCCCGTTGCCGGGGAACGGATTTTAAGTCCGTTCGGGCAATCGCCACAAGGGACCGCTGCGAAAGATGTTACCTCAAAATCGCCCCTTGGGGAAGAGGGTTCTGCACAAAATATGCAGAAAGAAGTCCCGAACGTTCCTGACGACTTGCTTCAGATCATGGAGGTTTGGACCGATCTTCCTAGGTTCATTAGAGGGGTTATCGTGGGGATTATTCAGGGCTTCATCAACAATCGTCCGTGAAGCTGGACGGTTGATCTCGTTGCTTTGTTGGCTCCTACTGCCACTGGGTCGTAGTCGCCTGAGTGTGAAGTCATGATGGTTAAGACCGGAATGGCGTGCCCAGGAGTGTTTTCTCTACCCGACCGCCGGAATAGAAACTTGATCCAGGGCCAAGATGAGTGTTTCTCATAACCCGTGTCCGTGGACGGATACGGCGCTATCCCCGTCATGTCTTCTTCGACTCCAGTTCCGCCAAGCCTCCCTCGGCCAGGACTGCCAGGTCGGAAATCCTGCTCTTCCTCATCTTCCGGAACACCTTCTCATACAGCGGGTGCGGGTTTCCCCCCATCGCCATCAGCAGCAGGTACCGGTTCTGCGTGTCCGACTCAGTCACTTCTCCCCAGATCCGAACTAGGATCTTCGCGACCTCGTCGTTCGTCACCTCCACCACCGCCAGCAGACGGAACCAGGACGACCGATTCGAATCCAGTCGGGGCGTCTTTTCCCCGAACCGCTTGACGAAGAACCCCAGAATCCTCTCCTGCATGGCCGGGCTCAGGCCCTCATAGTAGGGAAACACCAGTTCCGCCATCCCGTCACCAGCAAAGTCCCATAACTCGGGACGATGGGTCACCATCTCCAGGGCACCGTCATAGTCGCCGTTGATTAAGGCATACGCGGCGTAAAATGACTTGGCTTGAACCCCCAGTGCCTTCACCAGCGCTTCGCGATAAACCGGATCAGGCTGACGCCACATGACGTTGGTGAGGACTTCCACCAGTTCATCCACCTCCAGTTGGCCAAGCAGCTCCGCCATCTCCTCTCGCTCTGTTGGCGTCGGTTCCATGGCCACAATCGACATCACATAGTCCTTCAGCCCTTTCGCATCCGTGTGCTGCCAATCCGTCAAAAGCTTCTTCCCAGCTCTTCGCGCATGATCGTGCTTTCTATGGCTTCTCGAGCAGTCCCAGCCCCTTCTTGGCCGCGTCGTTCATCTCCGGCATGCTGCTCTTGAGCGCCTTCTTCAGCATGGGCATGTACTCGCGGACTGGCGCGGCCGCCATGGCCAGAAGGACAAGATATCTGTTGAGGTGATCGTTGCGTCCGAGGCCGTTCCAGATTCGGAGAAGTGTCTTTACGGCTTGCGCATCGGTGACGGAAATATTCGCCAGCGTCCGCAGCCACTGACGCGTACACATGTTCAACGGCGGATTGTCCTCAAAGCGCTCGCAGAAGCAGGCAAGATATTCGCGCTGCCACGCCTCGGGAAGTTCCGCGGCGGCACCCCAGAGCAGGTCCGCCAGTTCGTCCCCCATGGCCCGCTGCACGTCGGGTCTGCTGAAGAGCAGTTCCCACGCTCCTTCGTAGCCACCCCGAAGAAGCGCTTCCATCGCATCGGACTGCTTCTGACGAATGGGTGAATCCAGGCCTGAAACCAATGCCGGACGATAGACGGGATCCGGTGCCGTCCACATGACGCCCTCAAGGGTGCCAAAAACGACTTCATTCTCGGTCTTGTTGAAGAGGTCAGCAAGCTCTCTCTTCTCCTCGGGGGTCGGGTTCATTGCAACCACGGCATCGACGTGCGGGCCGTAGCCGTACAACTTCCCCTGGGCGTCATAGGGAACCCCCACCCAATTGAACATGACCAGTGCTTTGAGTTCCGGACGCATCGGGTCCTCTTCACTCCCTCTTGGCAAGCCCCTTCAACCCCTGCTCCCCCAATTCGCGCAGATCTTCCACCTTGCTCTTGGCGGCCGTTCTCAGTATCTGCTCGTGATTTGCATGCGGACTCGCTGCCATGGCCAGCAGGAGCAGGTATTTGTTGTGACTGTCTGAGGGCCGAAGCTCCCCCCCAGATTCGCCCAAGGATACCAGCTACCTCGTCGTTGGTCTCGGCCAACTCCGCCAGCATACGAAACCATGGCGCAGTCATCGCATCCAGACGGGGGGTCGCCTTGCCGAATCTCTGGCAGAACATACTGAGAAACTGCGATCGCATCGCGGACGTGAACTCACTCCCCCGTCCGCTCAATTCAAAAGCGAAGTCATCACCAAGCGCTTGTTGTGCTTCCCGGGAAGAGAATAAGACGTCGAGATAACCGGGGTACCGTCCATCGATCAGGCCTATGGCGGCTCGCTTGACGATCTTCGGGTCGTTCCTCTTGAGTGCGTCCTTGAGCGCGGCGAAGTACTCCGGCTGGGGATCAGCCCCCATGATGCCTGCAATGATCATAATCAGGTCGTAGTCTTCGCTGTGCCGAAGCCATCCGCATAGCTCCCTCTGTTCGTCTGATGTGAGATGTTTTCCAACGATGGACCTCACATGGTCGTTAAACCCGATGTGCTCTTTCCCCCAATTCAGCAACAGCAGATGTTCGATTTCCGGACGCATAAAAGCTTCCTTTACTCATGATCACGGCGGAATCGGAAACGCAAGCCTGCAGCCGCTGAATACGAGGCAGTCATTCCTTTCCTTCATTCTCCGTTTCAAGGCCGTGCAAGCCTTCCTTCGCGAACTCACGGAACTCGCGGTCGCGTCCCTTGACCAGCTTGAGGAAGATTGGCTCATACAGCGGGTGCGGGTTTCCCGCCATCGCCATCAGAACATTATACTTCCTTTGCTCATCATCTACCTCTTTCCACAATCGCGCAAGGACTTCCGCTGCCTTGTCGGTCGTGGTTTGTAGCAGTGTCAGGAGATTGAACCAGGGAGCGCTGTAGAAGTCCACCCTGGAGTCGTGGGCAAACCGCTCGCAGAAGAGGTCTAAAACCTTAAGCTCCATCTCTCGTGACATCTTCCCCTCATACTCGAGCAAAAGCTGCGGGAAGTTGTCTTCCAGGGCTTTGAGTGCCCGTTCGTTCTTGAAAACGAGATCGAGTGCCCCCTCGTAATGTCCGCTCAGGAGGGCGAGCACGGCATCAGCTACTTTATCCTTGTTTGGGGAATCCAGGGACTTGATCAGAATTGCGCGGTATGCCGGATCGGGTTCAGTGTACATTACGCCCGCCCAGATGTAGAGCAGGCTATCGTCTTCGGTCTGGTCAAACATCGCGGCGATTTCGGCCCGTTCGGCAGGGGTTAATCTCAGCGATAGGATGGAACTGACATGATCTGTGTAACCAACTCCCGCCCCAAGCCAGTCGGCCATGAGCTTCTCTCGTAGTTCCGGGCGCATCCATTTACCCCCTCTAAAACAAGAATCTGGTGTCAGATTTCCGACAGCTTGTCTTTACTCTATTCCTTTTCTTCTTTTTCATTTTCTGTGCTTAGTCCAAAATCTGCAACAAGTTTCTTGATGTCATTTTCGTATCCCTTCCATTGCGGATCAGCAATGAATTGTTTGATGATGGAATCCAGGGCGTTTTGGAACCACGTGTGCCACGCTTTCGTATCTTTTTCAATGCAATCGCTTATCTCCTTAAACTCTTTGCAGTCCTTGTCGTTTGTGGCCCAAACGAAAGGGGCTAAGTCGAACTCATGTTGTGTGAGAGTAATAGATTTAGGCCATTCGAAATCCTGTTCCTTCTCGTCAACAGCAGCGGCAGCCCTGTTAACTTTGTTTCCACGTGCTGGATTCAGGGCCGCTTTGTTACATGTCGGTGGGAAAGCCTTCCTTAAACTCATTGACTTGTGTCGTGGGAGAAAGCTTAGCACAATCTGGCGAAACTGCTACAAGAGGGGCAACAACAGGCGGCCAAAGGAGACCGTTGCAAGATTGTGGACAATCCGCCGAAGGAGTTGTAAGATGTCTTTCGGAGAACACTTGCGCCTCGATCACCTGCGCCCGGTTGCCAAATCGGGATTAGAGAAGATAGTGCTAACACCCAGGGAGCCAGAATGCGATGTGGAAACAAAGCGGCTTGGTGGCAGCATATATCGCATTGATGTTGGCAGGCGTGACGTGGGCGGAGCCGACGCAAGAGCAGATGAACCAGGCCCGGGAATGGACAAGTCGGTTGGGAGACAAAAACTTTAAGGTGAGGGAGGAGGCAACAGAGAAGCTGATTGCGATGGGATGGGACGTGGAACCGCTGATTCAGAAGGTGCTGGCAGAAACAGGAGATGCGGAGGTCAGATCCCGATGCGAGAAGGTGATCTCCGCGTTGAGGCGTATTGAGGTGCGGGAGAAGTCGTTGGGGGGCGTGCCTGCGTCTATCCAGTGGATGGACCTGCTGGTGAACCGGGACGGAACCCGCTTGGCCTATATCGTTGAGGAGAAGGGGAAGCGGACCGTTTGGTGCGACGGCAAACCCGGTGAACCCTATGACGAAGTAAAGGGGTTGGCGTTTTCGGAAAATGGACAACACGTGGCTTACGCGGCACGGAACAGAAAGAAGTGGTTCGTGGTAAAGAACGGACAGCAGGAGGGGGAATGGGAACTTGTGGGGTCGCCCCAACTGAGCGCGGATGGAAAGCGGCTGGCATATTGGGTACGGGATGGGAAAAGAGAGGCAGTGGTTGTCGATGGGAAGATAGGGCAATGGTATGGGGGGCTTGATGGTGAACCTGTATTCTCGCCCGATGGTCACCATCTGGGTTACGTTGGTTACGACGAGCATACGGCTCGTGCTTATGTCGTGGTTGACGGAAAGGAAATCTCGTCGGTTAGCATGCCGTATCAATTCGGTTTTTCAAATGATTCGCAGCACTTCACCTACGTGGGGATGGATGAGGGCTGGTGGTTGTTCCGGGATGGGGTGAAGGTGGAGAAACTCAAAAAAAGCACCATGAGGAGACTGTTGTTTTCGCCTGACCGGAAGCGGTTCTTCTACGTTCCCGATGGTCCCTATCTTGACGGCAAGCCGTTGGCGTTGGATCTGGGCGAGCGTATGGAGAATTGCTGCTTTTCTCCAGACAGCAAGAAGTTTGCTTACTATAACAACGACGTCTTCTCGCCAGCGGTGGTAGTCAATGGCGAGCAAACTCCCGTACGCCTGACGTATTTCCCGTTTCATTTCTCGTCGGACAGCCGTCACATCTGGTGCATTACATCGACAACACCTGCTTTGGAACGATTCGGTTTCGGCCCCTGCTTTGTAGCAGTGGATGGGCTGAGGGGACGAGACTATGAGTGGGACTTTGGTGCGTCGAGCATTTACGACCATCGTTGTGAACCCGACGTCAGATTCTCGACCGACGGGCAACACTTGGTGTACGCCACCGGATCGAGGGGGAAGGGCTTTGTAGTCGTGGATGGCGTCGAGATGTCCGAGCACAGGCTGGTGAGGATTCCCGAATGCTTCGACGACGACTCGGGGAAACTGAGTTACGTCGTGGTCGACGGGGAAGAAGCTTGGCTGGTTCAAGTGCAGCAGCCGAAGGACCTCGACTGGACGAATGGGATGGTCAAGCTGGTGGTCAGGAAGCAAGGTGACGAGGTGGTGGTGGGGGCTGCCGAGAAACGACTGACCTTGACGCTGGCAGAGAAGCCGAAGAATCCGGCGAAGGAAATCCAGAATCTGATCAGCCGGTTAGGGGATAAGGACTTCAACATCAGGAACAGTGCGACGGAAAAACTGATCGCACTGGGATTGCAGGTGAAGGACTTGGTCAGCAAGGCCTTGGCTGGGACTAACGACCCGGAGGTCAAACAGCGATGCACAGAGGTGTTGAAGAGGGTGCGCAAGGTGGAGTACAGGGTCATGTCGTTGGGAAAGATACCGCAGTCGGTGGAATGGACCGACTTGATCGTGAATCGGGATGGAACGCGGATTGCTTACATTCGCGACGACGACGGGAAGAAGACGGTATGGTGCGACGGCAAGCCCAGCGAGCCCTACTGGGGCGTTTGGGGACTGACCTTTTCGACGGATGGAAAGCACATGGCCTACACAGCACAGAGGGAGAAGGAACAAGAGTCGTTCGTGGTGATGGATGGCGTGATCATGAACAACAAGGAAGGCAAGCAATGGAGGGACGAAGGGCCTCCGTCCATAAGCCGCGATGGGAAAAGGGTGGCGTATAGCGTGGGAAGCGACGATAAGGAGGCCTTATACCTCGATAAGAAACTGGGGCCATGGTACGACGGGGTTTCTAGGGTCTCCTTTTCTCCGGATGGAAAACACATCAGTTACGTTGCGTGGGTTTCGTTGGAAGGCTATCGTTTTGAGTTTGTAGTGGTGGATGGAAAGATGGAGGAGATATATAAGGAAATTTATGGGGCCGGATTCTCGGACGACTCGAAGCATTTTTCATACGCCGCGAAGGGCACAGATGAGACATGGCGGATCGTCATGGACGGGAAGGAGAAGGTGATTATCAAGGAGAGAGGAGCCAGAGATTTCACGTTCTCACCCGACAGAAAGCATTACGCTTATTTGTGCGATATTGCCGGCACCGGAGAGATGTGCGTCATTGACGGGAGGATGCTGAAGGGCAGCAGTTGTCCAGACTTCTGCTTTTCCCCGAACAGCAAAAGATGGGTATATTCACTTGGGTCGAGAATGATGATCGATGGCAAAGAGGGGCCGATGCTGTCCGGCGTGTGGATGGGCGGGTTTTCACCGGACAGCAAATACGTCTGGTACAAAGGGCAAGACGAAAAGACGCTCAAAGATGCTCAGTTCCTTGTCGTGAATGACATGAGAGGAAAGGGCTACCCGTTGGTTGGAGCAGCACGTTTTGCAAGCAACGGACGCCATCTGTGCTACGTGGCCGGTCCAAAAGAGCGGCCGTTCCTTGTCGTGGATGGCCTCGAAGGGCCCGAGCATCGAGTCGTGAAGGTTCCGGATAAATTTGATATCGGCAGAGGCAGATTGAGATATGTGGTCGTGGACGGCGACGAGGCGTGGCTGGTGGAGACGGATTGGCCGAAGGGGCTGAACTGGAAAAACGAGATGATCCCCATCCGCGACGAACTCCAGTAGCCACTCTGCATTCCAGGTGAATCGTGGATGCTTGGCGGAGCCGGTCGTCAAGGACGGCTGCTCCGCGAAACGCGCCTCCTGCAGTTCACTGGTTGCTCGAGGAAGAACCCCGCTTCCTCCGTGCCTGACGTTCAAGACAACAGGGCATCATCATTCCCGTGGTTTTTCAGTCATTCTTGGTTTCAAACTCTCGTTCTGGTTCAGCAACAATGGCATGAGCCGCCTCGTCCCATGACAACTTGGGCTTTCGGGCCCATATCGCCTGATAGAACGCGTCTGGTTGACCCTTGAGCGCATAATACTTCTCGACTAACGATTGTGGAAGGGCACCTCCTTCGACCGCTTTATCCAAAAACTTCTTTGGAAAGAGGTAGCTATGATTTCTGTTGAGGTCCGTCAAGGCTGCGTCAAGGAAGTTCGCGCACCACTGCCCGTAGGTGATCGCTACCTGATAGAGCTGGGCTATTGCCGAGTCCGGCATGAACTTACCGTCCTCTGAGCATGGCCCCCGCCTGAAGGGAGCAAGTGGAACTCGCGTATTGGGCTGACGACCCTTGATGCGATCGCAGAAAACTTGGGTTGTGGCGTCAAGAGGTATGAGGACATTCCTCTCGATATTCTCCGCTTTTTCAGGTGCAATATCTTTCCACTGGAAGCCGGCAGGAAAAGGATCCGCCTTCTTATAACCGGGTTCATCAGACATTACCTGCTTGATTAACTTTACGCACTGATCATCAAAATCCGTATCGGGTAGCCCTGCTATCGTTTCCTTTTTGTCACGCTTGGTCTGTACCCATTGGTTCCAAGCCTTCCTCAATTGCTGGTTGATCTTGCTGTCTTTCAGCGGACCATACGCGGACGGAATCTTGTAGCTCGAAAAGGTTACATAGTATGTCATGTGATTCCCGCGTGCCACATAGATCGCATATTTCGTTTTGGGAGGGGAAGCCGCTTTCTTCTCACCCGTCTGCTCATCTTTGCCATCGTAATCCTTGAGTTCAAGGGATGTGATTTCGTCCTCGGTAACGTCTGGAAGTATCAATGTATGGATGGTAAAGTACAGGGGGGGAGCGGTCCATGTGACCTCTGGGCCTTTTGGATCGACCCCTGTATCAGGATTCCAGCGGACTTCAGCATTTGACGCACACTGCTGGAGTGCCCTGATCCCTATGTCGTATTTGGCCACGTCGATTACATCCAGTATCCACGCATCGAGGTTGGCGTATAACATAACGCCCCAGGCCCGCGTTAACAATGCCCCGGCAATGACTCTGGTCAATTCCACCTCGGCCCACCAGTGCTCCACCCAAAGATCGATCTGCCTCACAAGCCCTTGCTGTTCATTTTCGCACGCGTGCTCCCATTCTCCCGTCAGTTTCAAAAACTTACCCATGACCTTCTTGCCCCAAGACGGAACGAAGGGCGTAAGTGCACTCGCAATACCCCAATCCCTGTCGAACGTTTCCATCTCCAACTGGTCATCCAGCTTCTTCAATGCCTGTTCATGCCTATATTGGCTCTCCTTAGTCCCTGGGGCCTGGACTTGTTGCATGTGTCGTATCTTCTCTTTGGTTTCTTCGATCTTCGCTTGGCTCATGAGAATGCCAACCGCCTTCATGGCGAAAGTAGCACCCTTATTTGTCAATGTTCCTTTTCCCAGCCAGTAGTCATACAGTCTTTTCTGAAGCTCTCCCTTAACCTCACTCTTCACGGTGCCTAGGACGACATCTTTCAACAAGGCCTGTTTCATGGCCTCCATTACGCTAGGCACCTCGATCAAATGTTCATTGTCAACTGCCCTATCCTGATCATAGTATGACTGCCAATCGGCATATTTGTACTCTGCTGGCGGCACGCTGTAGATCAGATGCGTCAACTGGTATGTCCTGCTTCCGGGCGATGCTGTGGTCTTGGGGTTTGTGTGCCAAGCAGAATGGGCGTTGCAGAAATCCTGTACCAGTTCCAGAGCGCTCTTCTTATCTTTGGAAAGACGCAGATAATTATTTAGTAGGGTACCAAGGAAAATCGCTAACAAGAAATGGCAGCCCCCACAGGTCTCTTTTTCGACCAAGACCTCTCCGTATTTGAGGATAGCATCTTCCGACTCCTTCGGGTTCTTTCCAAGAGGCTCCAAACCTCCTGCTTGCAGCCTGCGTAGTGCCATGGCTGTACGCCACGCTTTCTTGACCGGTTCGGCAATGTCAATCTCAGACAGCTTCTTGGGTATCATAATTCAGTCCTCAGCCTTCTGATTCTCAAGAAAAGGTAGATCGGTTACCGCAGCAAACAGGATTCATAAACGGGCCGCGCGGGGGACGCATCGAAGGAGATCGGCTTTGCCGCCGAGGCGAACGGTGAATGCTTCAGAACCGCTAGCGTAGATCCGGGAAACAACCGGTTATCCGCACTGATCGTAATCTCATCCTTTGCCTTCGCCGAGAAGAGGTTCCTCTGGGCTGCCTTGGCGGGCAGCAAATTATCATAAGCCACGAGGAGAAGGTGCCTGCTCGACCATCTTTGTTTCCAGGCGTAGTATATCGCCTTCGTCGCCTTCTTGTCATACAGGGTTATTCTGGAGGATTTAGAGGATATGGACTGGAAGAGTTCAACAGGATACTCATTGTTGCCGACGTGTATCTGCAACTGCCTCGACTGCTTCTCCTCCTGAGGCCGCTTATTCGACTTTGTAATCAGAGGAGCCTCGTCAATCAGGGCGTAGAAAGCCGCATAGACCCAAATAGACGTCCCCCCCCCCGCTC
>CAZVTD010000043.1:0-1534 GCA_964629945.1 uncultured Planctomycetota bacterium
GGCATCTGGACGGCGACGGGGAAGCCGCCGAGGGAAAAGTGGGGACCGTATGAGCATCTTCCGCCTTCGGAGTGGGACAAGAACGGGATGAGCAATATGCAGAGCGAGGCGTACCGACGGGCGAACACGAGCTGCTGCTGGGTGGGCGAGGCGCTGGCGATGCGGATTCTGAAACTGGAAAAGGCGTGGAACCACGACGCGTTCTTCGACTACGTGGACCGGTGGATGACGGAGAACGACAAGGAGCACCGTCGCGAGATCGCGAAACGCTTCCCCGACCAGACAAGCATCGCCGACGACAGCAAGGACTGGTGCCAGCAGGGCTACGCGGGCGAGACGTGGGTGAAAGCGATGTGGACGAAATATCGTCCGACGGTGCAGCCTGCGCCGGACGGATGGAAGGTCAGCAAACCGAACCCGGCGGACCCCGCGAAATAAGAAAACCTCTGCTGCGGACTATTTCCCAGGCTTGTCGGTTTCCCCGGGCTTCTCCGGTTTTTCGGGCTTCGGGGGATTGATGATGACCACTTTGCCATCGCGAATCTCGCAGGCCAGGTCGCCCTGGTCCAGGAGCAATTGGAGCGCGGTGGCGACGCCGACGTTTGTGAGCTTCAGCGTGACGACCCGCCCGGCTTCGAGCTTGACGGCGGGATCCCAGACCAGATTGAACTTGGCGATGCCGGCCAGGTACTCGATTCCCTCCTTGACGGTCTGGTCTTGAAACACGAAGGAGATCTTGGTTTCGAGAAGGATCTTGCGCAGGGCGAGATTCTTCTCGTCTTTCTCGCCGCCTTTGGCGATGGGCACCTCACTGGTGGCAGCATGCCAGCGTTCGACCGTCTTCCGGTCCGAGATGACGACGACGCCTCCGTGGACGGTGCGAGTGACGCCGATCTGGGCGTACAGGAGGTCGAGCGCGGTCTCCAGGGATACGTTGGTGAGTTTGAGCGAGACAGTGGCATCCTCGCGGATGGGCCGGCGGTCGAGGACCAGGTTGACGTTGCCGACGGTTCCGAGATATTCGAAGACTTCCGGGATGGGCTGCTCGTTAAAGACGAAACTGACGACGGTCTCGCGGAGTCTCTTCTGGAGCGCAAGGTCCTCTTTCGAGGGCTTCTCAGGGAAGAAGGGAACGGCGAGGACGTTGTCGAGGCGCTTCATCCCCTCGGCGTCGGTGAAGATGAGGACGCCGTGGTGGAAGCACGCCCCGAGCTCCAGTGCCCCTACCGTTGTACGGACGACCTCCTCGAGGGTGTCATTGACCCCCGTCAGTGTGATTGTCTTGCTGTAATACCTAGGGTCGAGGCAGATGTTGATGTTGCCGGCGGTCCCGAGGTACTCGACGACCTCGTTCCCGGGCTGGTCGTTGAAGAGGAAGGAGATCTTGGTCTCCTTCATTTTCCTAAGGAGTTCGAGGTCCTCCGTGGTGAGGCGGTCGGTCAGGACGACGGTGTCGCCGTCGACGGTCCAGGTCAGGTTCTGAAGGCGTGCGCGCCAGTTGAGCACCTGGGTGGCGGGGAGATCGTAGATCGCC
>CAZVTD010000043.1:1544-6841 GCA_964629945.1 uncultured Planctomycetota bacterium
ATCGTTCCGGAGGTCGTATTTGAGCTTGAATCCCACGAGTTTGGCGACGGTTTCGGCAGCCTTGGGGAGGGTTTCCTCCTTGAACACCAGGTTCAAAGGCATCGCGTTCAGCCTGGTCTGGACGTCCGCGGGGACATTGGGGTTCATGGGCGAGAGTTCCATAGGATCCTGGGTGGAGGTCATGTTCGTGATCAGGACGACGCCGTCGATGAAAACCAAGAGACCGAATACCTCGTCCTTGCGGGATCCCTTGAGAACACCTTCGAGGACGCCTCTGAACGTCGTATCGACGAATTGGCCCGTGACGCGGGCCTTCCTGACGGAGGCAAGTTTGGGATTGATGACCAGTGAAAACCGGCCCATCTCGGCGATCTGGAGGAGGACATCCGGGAGAGAGGCGTCCTTGAACTCGACGGCGATCTTCTGCGTATTAAGGCGTTGAACGACGGGGTCCAGGGGCTTGGCCTCCTGGGCGAAGGCGGCGGAACAGACGAGCAGTCCGACGGCCAGCAGCGTGACGCGTTTCATAAACGGTCCCCCTTATGATTGAGAAGATGTTTCATTATACCGGGTTTGGCGGGGGCGACAAGGACTACTGGACCAACGGAAGTCCGCTTGCGCTCGGGACAAAGCGTGGTTAGAATTCCGATCGTAGCCGCCCTCCCCTGTCAGGAAAGGTGAAAGCATGACGCGATATCCGTACTTGGAGAAGAAACATCAGCCGGACTGGAAGGCGCTGATTGCGAACCTGAAGCGTGAGGGGACGCCGAGGCGCGTGCACCACATGGAGCTGTTCCACGACGGCGAGGTGCAGCGGGCGCTCATCGACCGCTATGACCTGGGCAAAGGTCTGGACGCCGGCGACCCGAACCGCGGACGCTGGGAATACATCCGGCTGCGACGGTTCCTGGGGTTCGACTACGTGAGCGCGTCGATGGTGGGACTGAAGATGCCGACGCATGACCTGGTGACCCAGGACACGGCGGGACTTGCGCGCGAGGGCGGCCGGAGCTTCATGAACGAACACGCCGGTCCCATCACCAGCTGGGAGGAATTCGAGCAGTATCCCTGGCCCGATCCGAACACGCCCGAGGCGACCGAAGCGATCGAGTGGTTCCAGGAGAACCTGCCCGAGGACATGTGCATCGCGTCGCACACGGGACACTTCGACGAGTACCTGGTGTGGCTGATGGGGTACGAGACGCTGTGCTATGCCCTCTACGACCAGCGGGACCTGGTGGAGGCGATCCGTCAAAAGGTGCTGGAGTTCCACACGACGGAGGTGAAACGGATCCTGGAATACGACCGGGTGAAGATCCTGTGGGGCTCCGACGACATGGGCTTCAAGACGGGGCTGTTGATCTCGCCCGAGGACACGCGCGAGCTGGTGCTGACGGGTCACAAGAAGCTGGCCCGGATGGCACACGAGGCGGGACGGCTGTACCTGCTGCACGCGTGCGGGAAGCTGACGGACATCATGGAAGACCTCATCGAGGACGTGAAGCTGGACGGGAAACACAGCTTCGAGGACACCATCGAGGACGTGCGCCAGGCGAAGAAGACCTACGGGAAACGCCTGTCGCTCATCGGCGGGATCGACATGGATTTCATCTGCCGCCAGAGCGAAGAGGCGATCCGCAGCCGGGTGCGCCAGACACTGGAGGTGTGCCTGCCCGGAGGCGGGTACTGCCTGGGGACGGGCAACACCGTGGCGAATTACGTCCCGCTGGAGAATTACCTGGCGAGGGTGGACGAGGGGGGGAAGTGGGCGGAACGCCGGTAACCGGCCTGCTGATTGCCCTCTGACCTTCGGCTTCCAAGGACGTCATTTTCTCAACGTCACACGGAACATAGCGAAACCGGAAGGTCAGACCGAGCCGACCCGGAAGCTGTCCAGGTGACCCGCGATGAGACGCAGGTCGCCCAGAAGCTGGGTCATGGTGTGAGGACGTTCGGCGGGCTGGTGTCGGCAGCTGGCGAGAATCAGACTCTCCAGGGCCTCGGGAATCTCCACTTCGAGGGAGCGGAAGGTCTGACTGGCCACACTGGCCTTGCCGTTGGAATGACCGTTTCGGCTGGTGAGCGTCATCTGCACGGAGTTGCCCGTGACCAGGTAGAACATGGTCGCGCCGAGGTTATAGATGTCGGTGCGTTCATCCACCCAGCCCATCTTGATCTGCTCGGGCGCCATGAAGTCGGGCGTCCCCTGGACGCGATGGTTGTAATTCCCCTTGGCACGACAGAGTCCGAAGTCGACGATCTTGGCTTCGCCCTGCGGGGTCAGGATGACGTTGTGCGGCTTCATGTCCAGATGGATGATGTTCTGCGCGTGCATGTAGGCCATCCCCTCGGCAAGCTGGATGTAGATGTTGACAAGCCGCGCGGCGTCGAGCTTTTCGGCCTGTCTGAGGTCGGCCAGGTGCACGCCCGGGACGTATTCCATCGCCAGGGCCATCTGCGTGGTCCAGAAGAGGATGCGTGAGGGGATGAGATTATAGAGTCGCGCGAGGTTGGGATGACAGAAGTTCCGCGCGGCTCTGTATTCGTTGGTCATCTGCCGGAAGTGTCGTCGATCCGCGCCGTCGGCCCGTGCGATAATCTTCACGGCACAGATATTCCCGTTGCGGAGGTCTCGTGCGCGCCAGACGCTGCTGACCGCACCGCTGCCGATCTGAGCAATCAGTTCATAGCCCTTCACACGCACCAACGCCATCCCATCCTCCGAAAAAATATCCCACCAAACACGTTATTATACCCGAGCGGACAAGTCCCGAGAGCGAAATTCGGTCGAACCCGAACAAAGCTTTAGAGCGTTTTCAGGACGCACTCGGCGGCCACGGGGTCCGGGGTGTGTGCTGCGCTTACGAACAGGGCCTCGAACTGGCTGGGAGGCAGGTAGACGCCACCCGCGAGCATCCCCCGGTGAAAGCGTCCGAAGCGTTCGCAGTCGCACTGCTTCGCCCCGGCATAATTTTTCACCGGTCGTTCGCTGAAGAAGAGGGTCATCATGGACCCCACGCGCGCGACGGTCCCCGCCACACCGGCGCTCCGCAAGACCTCGGTCAACCCGTCCTGGAGACGTGCCGAGGTCGTCTCCAGTTCCTCGTAGAACCCTTTGCGTGCCAGCAGCTTCAGCGTGGCGATGCCCGCCGCCGTCACCAGGGGATTCCCCGAAAGCGTCCCGGCCTGATACGCCGGTCCCAGGGGAGAAAGCTTCTCCATGATTTCGGCACGAGCGCCGTACGCTCCCACCGGCAGTCCCCCGCCGATGATCTTGCCCAGGGTGGTGATGTCGGCGCGCACCCCGAAGCGTTCCTGAGCCCCGCCCCGAGCTACACGGAAACCGGTCATCACCTCGTCCAGCACCAGCAGCGTCCCGTGACGGTCGCAGAGCGTCCGCAGTCCCTCCAGGAACCCCGGCTC
Organism: uncultured Planctomycetota bacterium; assembly: GCA_964629945.1. GTDB lineage: Bacteria > Planctomycetota > DG-23 > DATKVD01 > CAZVTD01 > CAZVTD01. The sequence continues at coordinate 4,968 of CAZVTD010000043.1, forward strand.
CGGAGGCACCACACCCATGTTCCCGGCCACCGGCTCGACGATGACACAGGCCACTTTGCCGGACTGCATTTCCATGAAACGTTCCGCCGCGGCCAGGTCGTTATACGGAAGGACCACGGTGCCGGCGACGCTCGCCCGGGGGATGCCGGCGCTGGTGGGATGTCCGAACGTCGCCGCCCCGGAACCGGCCGACACCAGCAGGGCGTCCACGTGTCCGTGATAGCAGCCTTCGAACTTGACGATGAGTTCGCCTCCGGTGACCGCACGGGCCAGTCGCAGGGCGCTCATGGTCGCCTCGGTCCCGGAGTTCACCAGTCGCACGCGTTCCATCCCCGGAAACGCATCACGGATCAGACAGGCCAGCTCGGTCTCCGCCTCGGTCGGCGCCCCGAAGGACGAACCCCGCTCCATCGCCCGGCAGACCGCGTCCACCACCTCCGGATGCGCGTGTCCCAGGATCATCGGACCCCACGAGCCCACGTAGTCGATGTATTCGTTCCCGTCGATATCGCGCAGGGCCGCCCCGGACGCCGATGCGATGAACGGAGGCGTCCCGCCCACCGAAGCGAACGCCCGCACCGGCGAGTTCACCCCGCCCACCAGCACACGCTGCGCCTTCTCAAAGGCCGCTTGCGACTTTCTCCATTGTCTTTTCGTCACATGTTTTCCTTTTCCGTTTTCCCGACCGTCGGCGCGGGATACGTGCAGAACGGGTCCGGCGCCAGGTAGTCCCCGGTGAGCGCATAAGCACGAGCCCGACAACCGCCACAGACCGTCATCGCCTCACATCGTCCGCATTTTCCCTTGAGCTTCGCCGGCTCGCGCAGGTCCCGCAGAACCTGCGAGTGCCCCCAGACGTCCGCGAACCCTTCCACCAGCACGTTCCCGCAATCGACCGGAAGATATCCGCAGGGCTGCACGTGTCCGTCCGCACCGATGAAGACGTAGGCCTTCCCCGCGATGCAGCCGTGACTGAACGAATCGTGTCCGACCGCGGGATGTCGGGTCGAACCGGATCGGCGTGCGTCGGTGGACAGACCCCGACATTCGCGAACCCGGCGATAGAACTGCGGCGCACAGGTGACCCGGACGGGAATCGGGGCGTTCTCATACAGACGACACAGCCGGTCCAGGGCGTCCTGCGAAAGCGACGCCTCGATCTCCCGTCGATCCAGTTCGGTCCCCCGTCCCACCGGCACCGGCGAAAACGTGTGCAGGGCCACCGCTCCGAGTTCGGCCGTCAGGGCCGCCATCGCTTCCACGTGTTCGATGTTGGCGACGGTCAGTGTGGTGTTGATCTGGAAAGGCAGCCCGGCCGACCGGCACGCCTGGCAGCCCCGGAGCGCCCCTTCGAACGCCCCGGCGACCCCGCGGAAGTCGTCGTGGATTTCGGCCGTCGGTCCGTCCAGACTGATGGAGACGCGGTGCACACCGAGCTTGACCATGCGCTCGGCCGCCGAACGATCCAGCAGGGTCCCGTTGGGGGCCACCGCGACGGCGAATCCCCGCTCACGACCGGCATGGATGATCTCATAGAGATCGTTCCGCAGCAGCGGTTCGCCGCCCGTCAGGATCAGCAGGGGACGTGCCACCGTCAGGATGTCGTCCATCACGCGGGCGATCTGCTCGGTGGTGAGTTCCTTTGCGTCGGTGTCGCCGGCTTCGGCCGCCCGACAGTGCCGGCACTTCAGGTTGCACCGTCGGGTGAGCTCCCACGCCACGATTCGCGGTTTCAGGATCATCGGTCTCTTTCCGGGTTCATGTCGTCCACGCGTGACGCGTCACACACCTCACCTGCGCATTGTAACCACCTGAATCGTCCCGGTCAACTCACAGCCCGGACTTGCCTGAAGCCGGTTGAGGGGTTAGAATTC
>CAZVTD010000043.1:6851-16243 GCA_964629945.1 uncultured Planctomycetota bacterium
TTCTCGTAGAGGAAGCATCCACAGACGCCCTCAGCGAAGGAGGAACGAATATGCCACGCATGGTCATTCATCAACACACGCGCGAAGGAGCCGCCCACTACGACCTGATGCTGGAATCGCCTCAACTGCTCTGGACGTGGCGGTTCCAGTCGTTTCCGGGAACCGAGTCCGAACAGCCCTGCGAGCGCATCCAGGACCACGACCGGAAGTTCCTGGAATACGAAGGCAAGCTCAGCGGCGACAAGGGCGAGGTCGCCATCGTCGAAGCCGGGACGTTCGACCTGCTGCACGCCCAGGAGGACCGCGTGCATCTCACCGCCCGGGGACACAAGGTCGCCGGGCTCTGTCGACTGGAACGTAAACAGGAAAACGAGTGGGTGCTGCACTGCGACCGGTGAAGCCGACACCCCCTCCCCTGCCCTGCTCCGGAAGAAAGGCCGTCGATCAATCCGTCCAGACCAGTTCACCGCCTTCGGCCATGAACGTGAGGATCTCGACCATCGCCACCAGGTCCAGGGCGTTATGGTGGAGGATGTTGCGGATGCCGGCGGCGTCCCCGGTGGCGACGAAATCGTGGTAGAGCTGGGGGATGAGTTCCCCAGGAACGTCCCCGAAACGTCGTCGGTGACAGATGTGGTATTCCAGCGTCTGAAGTTTGCAGTTGGGCAGCACGCGCCGGAACCGCCGACGGCTCTCGTGCAGAAGATCGAAGTGCAGTCCAAGCGGGGGAGTCTCCAGCAGGTGCGCGGTCATGCGGTCGGTCAGCATGGGGACGTCGAAGGTCTTCCCGTTGAAGGTGACCAGGCACCGGCAGGTCCCCAGCGCCCGGACCACCGATGAGAGCATGAACGCCTCTTCCGAATAGTCCCGGGCGAAGAACTGACGGATGAGCAGTTCGCCGTGCTGACAGTGGATGATCCCCACCAGGAAGATGGGCGCGCCTCCCAGCCCAAGGGTCTCGATGTCGAGGAAGACGATCCCGGAGGCGTCGGTGGACAGCAGCCGCTTCCAGTCCGAGCCGTCGGGCAGGTCGCCGAACGCGTGATGTCCCTGAAGGAAGACCTTGCGGAAGGGTTCGGCGATGGGCTTGGGGTCCTCGAAGAACTCCCCGAGCGAGCGTTCGAAGACCACGCAGGCCCCCTCGGCACCGGAAAGCACCCGTGCCGGGGCGATGTGCTCGATGGACACCGATTTGCGCACTTCGGTTCCGGCGTCCCGGGACCGCTCCGGCTGGACCTTCAGCGGTCCACGGTTCAGCTTCTCCAGGGCGCGTCTGAGTTCGTCGGAAATCATCACAGGGTCCGTGGAATCGGGATTCCGGACTGTTCGGTGAACATCCTACCGCATGTTCGGGTGGGTTTCAAGCGTTCAGCAGAGGCCGGCCCTCAGTGTCCCGACGCCGTTTTCCAGCCGTCGGCCGTGGTGTCGCTGGTGTAGATGTCGTGGGTCTCGTAGCCAAGACGGATGACGACGTCGTGCTGTCCGAAGGTTCCGCTGGTGTGATAGAAACAGCTGATCATGGGAACGTGGGACCACGTCTTGGCTTCGTATTCCTTCACCTTCCGCCAGGTCACTTTCTCCCCGGGACGGACCACTTCCTCCGTGGGCCCGCTCCACCACGAGCAGCGGGCACAGGAGAACTCGTAAAGGTAGGAGTTGGCCTCGATGTCGGGGTTCATGAGCGCAGCGGCTTCGGCGTCCTCCCCGCTGGCGCCGGACCCTTTGAAATCATCCAGCTCCGTGAACTGCTCGGTGCTCTCCCCGGTCTGCCACGGGGGTTTGCAGCCCTCTTTCCCCTTGGTTGTGTCCGCCGGACAGACGTACATCTTCTCGTTGTTGACGTAACTCTTGTAAAGGTTGCTCAGCCAGAAGGGGATCTCATCGTCCCAGTCGTTGGAGTAGATCTTGATGGCCGTCCCGAATTGCTTGACGTTGTTTTTGCACTGGGCAAGCCGGGCGTTCCAGTAAGCCCGACTGACACCCGCCATCAGCAGACCGGCCAGGATTCCGATGATCGCGATGACCACCAGAAGCTCGATCAGCGTAAAGCCGCCACGCCGCGGGATCCTTGCACGGGAAACGGGTGACATGTCATGTCTCCTGACGGACGCCTTATCGTTTGTATTTCCAGTCATCCGGCGCCGAACTGCTGCGATACACGTGGTGACTGTATGCTCCCAGACGCATCACTTTCGGAGCCGAGACCCCCTGCTTGACGTGCCAGTAGCAGCTCAGGATCGGGGTGTGACTTCCGACGATACCCAGTTCGAAATGTCTGATCGACCACCAGGAGGGATTCGCCCCCAGACTGGAGGTGTCGTAGTTCCGACCTTCCCACGAATAGGCCCCCCCGCTCCACCAGGAGCAGCGTGCCGGATTGAACTCATAGAGATAGGAATTGGCTGGAAGATCATGGTTCATCAGGGCATAGCCCGCCGAATCCACACTCTGGGCGTCGGAACCACCGAAATCGTCGCATTCACGCCATTCCTGGTTGGCGTCCTCGTCCGGAAGCTGCCACGGCGGCTTGCAGCCCTCACGTCCACGGAACCCGTCACTCAGACAGGTAAACAGCTTCGGCATGTCCGCATACCCGGTGCGATAGAGGTTGCTCAGCCAGTTGGGATACGTCTGATAATCCGACTGGTACATCGTGATCATGCTGTCAAACTGCTTCAGGTTATTGATGCAGTTCGCCTCCCGACCCCGCTCCAGCGCCCCCTGCAGCGAAGGCAGCAGGAACCCGGCCAGGATGCTGATGATGGAGATGACCACCAGCAGCTCGATCAGCGTGAACGCGCGCAACTCTTTGTGCCGCTTCATGTTATCACCCCACCGCTGGACTGGCGCTGCCGGAGTTGCTGCGGTGGGCAACTCCGCATATTAGTGCAAAGCCTGCACAAAAACTTACGAATTAGACGTCCAAAAGCGTTCAAAAAGGCGTCAATTCGACCCAGAAAAACGTCCTTTTCGACCGCCTTTTTAACCCTGAAGACCCCGGGGGGATTCGCCATCTTCCCTTTTCTTCGGACAATTCTCCTTCCCTGATTATTGTAGAAAAGGCGAAGGGCGTTTTCAAGGCGGGCCTGAAAAGGTTTCGAGCCAGAATCGGGGGTGTGAGAACGCACAGACTCAGCGCGTCGGGGACGTTGAAAGCTCGGTCAGGAGGGTGTCCAGGAGGATGGGCAGGAGTTCCTCGGGGATGCGGTGTCGGGAGACGGCGTTCTCGATGGAGAGGGTGTTGTAGGTGCCTGGGACGTCCCTGGCGGTGCGCAGGGCACGGGAGTAGAAGTCGGCCACGGGGAGGGACCGTGCCAGGGCAAGCTCCTTGAGTCCGACGGCATAGTCCCGTGCCTGTCGCTCGAAGCCGGTGTAGGGGATGGGGGTGACGAGGATGAGACGTGCGTCGGTTCGCAGGCGAAGCTGTTCGAGGAGGACGCCGGTGACGTTGACCGCGTCGGCCGAGGAGACGCCCGCCAGGAGCAGACGGTCGGCGGGTGCGACGAGGATGACGTCGGGCTTGTCGGGACCGGTCAGACGGGTGTTCAGTTCGTTCAGCGAGAGGACCTGTCTCCAGGGGAGCGACCACGCCGGGAAGGGGGTGCTTGACCACGTGCCGACGGTGACCTCTCCGAGTCCGAGGGTGCGTTCGAGTCTTTTGTCGAAGGTGTCGCCCGCGGTGGGGAGTTCGCCCAGGAGAAGGACGCGCACAGGTGCGGCTTTGCGTTCGACGTTCAGGGAGGTGCGTGCGGCGGAATAGCGGATGACGGCACAGTGATTGTCGCGGTCCAGGCAGGCGTCCCCGACCAGCCGGATGCCTTCGAGCGAACCGGCCGAGTCGTAGACGTTGATGGTGGCGGAGGTCAGTGTTCTGGAGTGGAAGACGAGCTCGAGGTCCAGGTGGTGGAGTTTGGGGTCGGACAGCTTGCGGGTGAAGGTGACGTTGATGGGATGTCCGGGACCGGGCAGGATGGTGACGGGACGTTTGAAGCGTGCCAACTCGGCATTGTCGGCGTCGCGGTCGATGACGACCAGCTCGGCGTCCAGGGCCTGCTCGGACGTGCCTTCGAGGGCGAGGTTGAAGAGGACATCGTCGCGCGCGGAGACCACCACCGGACAGGAGACGACGTCCAGGGCGAACTGCGTGGGACGAAGCGGAGGATCGAGACCGATGAGCTTGCGCGAGACCGGGGCGACATTCGGGGCATCGGTCTGCTTCAACGTGACGGTGGCGGTTGTGACGCCGGTGAACAGGTGGAGTGGGGTGCGTTGATTCGAGGCGCCGCCGTCACCGAAGTCCCAGGTCAAGGCCGTGCCCGCCGGGGTGGAGGGGAGGAAACGGACGAGGGTGGAGGCCTGGTCGGCGCCGCGCAGCCGGAAGCTGCGGACGGTATGATAGACGAAGGCGGGAGGCGCACCAGCCGGCAGCTTCAGCGAAACGGGCAGTGCGTTGGCGGGCACCTCGTCGAGGGTGGTCATGTCCCAGAAGGCGCGTCCCTTGTCGGTGTAGAACTCGATGCCATAGATGGCCGGGAGGTTGTCGCCGGAACGGTCGTAGCCCGGGAATTCGGCGCGTCCGAGAAGCTGGGAGAGGTCCATGGACAGGCGGACCCATCGTCCGGCGGCGGGAAGCTCGCCCATCACGTTCCAGTTTCCGGAGACGGGCTCGGGCTTGAGCGAGGAGCCTCCCCAGTTGCAGTCGACGCGGACCAGTCTGAGGTCCCAGGGGTTCGACCTGACGTTCCCCTGGAAGACGACGCGCAGGAGCAGTTGCGTGGGAGGATTATCCGGGTCGAGATAGACGTACTGGTTGAGGATCTGACCGCGTGTGGGGACGATCCCGGTGAAGCCGGTGGACCCGTGGTAGGTCATGGCCCCGGTCACCGGGGTGGTGTGTGAGAAGGTTCCGGACAGACGCGGGGTGGGTGCCCATTCCCAGAGGCCGTGGTTACGGGACTGGGCGGGCAAGGCGTCGTCGGAGATGACGCGTCCGAGCCGGAAGGGCACGTCATAGGCGGGACGTGCGGCTTGTGCTTTTCCGAAGAGGACCTGGTAGTCGCCGGTGGGGTCGGACTTGACGTGGAAGCCCAGCTCGATTTCGCCGTCGGGGGTGATGGAACGGATCAGCGAAGGCTGCTCACGACCGTGGGCGTCCAGGACGATCAGGTCCGCCCCGTCGGGTGAGGCCAGGGGACCGAAGTTGACGCGGACGGAGGCCAACCCGGTCATGGCGGCCAACTCGGGGTTCTCGATATGCACCGTCAGGCGGTTGGGATAGTCGTCGAAGGGGGCCGCCGAGGCCGTGTCCGCGAGCAGACAGGACAGCAGGAGGCCGAGTGCGAGGATGGCACCCGGACGAAACGGACTGTCAACGCGTGTCGTGGTCATTTGCGTTTCACCTTGAGTGCGAGGTCGGCCCGGAAGGTCGGGAGCTTGACGACCAGCGCTGTTCCGTCGGAGGAGGCGTCGAGGTTGGCGACGATTTTGCCCGTGGTGGTGTCGTAACAGGAGACGACGTAGGCACCGGCCTGGAGTCCGACGATCCGGAGCGAGACGTCGGTGAACGTGGGGGGAGTGTGATAGCGGGCGCCGTTGCTGAATTCGAAGATGGGCTCGTCATAGACCCAGACCAGTGCGGACTCGAGGTTCTGGGAGCCGACGGCACGGAGGAAGCGGTGGGTTTTTCCGGCCTCCTCCAGGACCTCGGGACTGGACATCTTGAGGTTCCGCCCGCGACGGTCCTCGTCGCTACAGAAGGCGGAGACCGCCTTGTAGTGCCAGTAGAGGTCGTGGTTATCGACCCAGGGCCACCACCAGAACATGGCGGAGCCGGCCATGGGAACGACGGCGGAACTCCAGAGTCCGCCATGGAAGTTGGCCTGGAGCTGATCGAAATCGTTTCCGATGCCGTATTCGTTGACGATGGTCCCCTTCTGGAGGGTCTGTTTGGAGATCCAGGTGGACTGCATGCCCGAGACGATGTTGTCGGTATAGAGGTCGGACTGGGTGAACTTGATCTGGTCGAGGGAATTGACGTTCGGGTCCATGGGCTGGCGACAGAAGTGCGTGGTGGTGATGTGGTGGTAGGGGTCGATCTCGTTGAGATAGTCGATCATCTCGGCGTGCCAGGCACGGACCTGGTCGGAGTCGTAGCCTTCGGTGAGGTCCACTTCGTTCCACATCTCCCAGGAGAAGAGGTGGGTGTCGCAGCCCCAGCGTGCGACGATGTAGCGGAGCCGTCGCTTGAAGAATTCCTTGGCTTTGGCGTCGGTGAAGAACTGTGGGGGACGGTTCAGGGGACCGCCGTTCAGGGCGTTGTAGGGGTTTTCATACCATTCCGTGTCGCCCGACCGATGCAGCAGTCCGTGGTTGAGCAGGGTCAGCTCGACGTAGATCCCCCGGCGCCGGGCCTGTTCGAGGACGTAGTCGAGCTTCCAGGCGTGCTCCATGTTGTATTTTCCGAGTCCGTCGTAGCCCGGGGCGTAGGAGCGCGGGGCTTCGATTCCCAGCCACCAGTTTCCCATCCAGGTCCGGACGAAGTTGACGCCGTTGGCCGAGAGTTTTTCGAAGTAACGGTCGAAGGCGAAGGTGCCCTCCCCTTCCTTCTGGGTGAAGCCGTAGGGATAAGGCACGCGCAGGTCGGTGGGCGAGCGGAGCATCTGTCCGACGGGGTAGAAGAACTTTCCGGAATCGAAGGAGAAGTAGAAGGGATCCTTCGGATCGACGCGGACGAAGCCCGGGGAATCGGACTCGACGCAGCGGAAGGTCAGGGGCAGCGTTTTGATCTTGTCCTTTTTGTCGCGTGCCAAGAGGGTGACCGTCCAGGAGCCGAGTTCGGTGGGGGTGAAGCGCAGCTTCCAGTAACTGCGTCCGAGGGGGACGAGCTGCTCGACGCCCAGGCCGGTGAGCCGGCGTGTGAAGTCGCGATAGTAGAAGGCGGGGACGGTGACGGTCTTTCCGGAGGGGGCGGTGAAGGTGCCGAGGACGTCGATCTCGTCGGGGTCGAAGGGGTTCTCGTAGGTTCGGGAGAGGTCGAAGGAGAGCTCATAGCGCTGGTAGCGTCCGACGCGGTCGCTGTCGGCGTGGAGGTCGAGGAAACAGAGCTCGGTGCCGGTGGGCGGGGGCGGTGTCCCTTCGACGCGCTCCAGTCGGAGCGTGCCCTTCCAGGGCTTGGGGTTGAAGACCTTGATGCCGAAGGTGCGGACCTTCTGGGTGACGTAGCCGTCCCAGGAACGGGCGTGTCCCCTGGGCTTCCAGGCGGAGGACCGCGCCGTCATGTCGATGACCAGGACGTTGGGACGTCCCGACTTGAGCATGACCGGATGCTGGTATTGGTACCAGTTCCACTGGGCGTCCTTGAGATAGACCAGCACCGTGGTCCCGAGGGGGACGTCCTTGGGAACCTGGAGCGTGACGCGAAGCTGCGCCAGTCCGGACCAGTCGGCATCGACCGGCATCTCCCATTCGACATCTTTTGGGAACTCGGCGTTCAGGTCGATGGCTTCGGGCACGATGACGGTCTGGTCGGCGCGAGCCGACGCGAAGAAAACGGCCAGGACGACCGAGACGAGGACAGCGGCCACAGCGGTCGGAAGGATGCGTCTCATTTGTCGACCTCCAGGATCTCGGTGAGCTGGTAGCGGATGCTGGGGGAGAAGGAAGCGTTGCGCACCCAGAGCTTTCGGGGACTGGTCAGTTCGAGCACGTGACCGGCCAGTGCCCATCGCCAGGCAGCGGCCGGCGGCATTTCGGAGGAATTGAAGGTCGAGGTGACGCGCTGGACGACGGTGACGGACGGGAGATAGGTTTTTGCGTCCTGGAAGGTGGTCACGACGTAGGAGAAGAGCGGTTCGTCCGGACGGTTCGGCGTCCGGATGTCCTCGGTGGTCTGGTACTGGATGGACCGTTTGCGCTGGACCTGGACGGATTCGGGGAAATGAACGGGCTGGTCCTCGTCGACGAGGGCGTTCTGGTTGTCGATGGTGATGACGCTGTCGGCGAGGGTGTTGACGTAGATGTCGACGCGAACACGGTTGTCGCCCAGGGGTTTGCACGTCCGCCAGATGCGACAGGCGGGATTGCGCAATTTTCCGGCCCGTGACCGGGCCCAGAAGCGCGGCGCGTTGACCCAGTCGTCCTCGGTGGTGGTGAGCTCCAGCGGCCAGGTGGTTCGGAAGCCTTCGGCTTCGGCGACGGTCGGTCCGTATGGGATGGGGGTCTGCAGCTCGACGGGCAGGAGGACACTGAGTGCGCAGGGCGTGGTGCCCTTGGGAACCACCAGGGGGTCCAGGCGAAGCGACGCGGTGAGATTGACGTCCACGGGAGTTCCGTCGATCAGATCGGGGGTGCCGGCGACATAGGCGGTCTGGAACTGCCAGCGGACGTCGGCCGCCCATTCGGCACCGGCGGGGATTTCGAAGTCACGCGAGACCCGGCGGAAGTTGGGCACGTCCTGCCAGGCGGTCTCGACATCCACGAAGACACTGGAACGACGGGTCAGCGCCCCGCGACGGACCAGCTGCATGCCTCCTTCGGCACTGCCCATGGCGAAACGGACCCTGGCCAGGGCGTCGCGCCAATCCTGGGCGCTGGAACGTCCGCTGCCCCACCCTTCCCCGGCCATGCGGGTGAGGGCCTGGGGGAAGTTCCCCACCTCGTAATAGGCCCGTCCGAGCAGGCTGGTGGGGACGCGTCCGGCTTTTTCGGGAAGCTTTCCGTTAAGGTCGATGAGCTGCTGAAACCGTCCCGTGTCGATCAGCAGTTCCGAAAGCCGGAGCAGGATCTGGGCGGCCACGGAAGTGTCGCCGTGGCGGTCAAGCAGTTCGGTGAGTTCCCGGGCATACAGGGTGTCGGCTTCGGGGGAACCCTCCATGGACTTGAACTGGTATTGGCTGCGTTTGAAGTCCGCGCGGGCGGCCTCCTCGCCGGTCTTGTAGTGGTCGACCCAGGCCTGGGCGGTCCGCACACCCAGAAGACACGCGGTGCGCACCGCGTCGATGCGGTCCTGATCGGGCACGGAGCGGTCCTCAGCGACGCGACGGATGAGGAAATCGACCGCGCGGAACGCGTCGGGATGCAGCGGATAGAGGGTGAGGGTCTGGTCGATGAGGGCTTCGGCCTGGTCGGGCTGACCGATTTCGACCAGCCGCGTGGCTTCCGCGACAAGGTCGAGGTCTTTGAGGTCCTCGGGACGTCCGGACGCGAAGAGTCGGCCGACCTGGGCCGGGTCGGCCGAAAGCGACCCGACCATCAGGAGCACCCACAGCAGTGCCAGTGACCGTCTCACGTGCGACATCACGACGCTCCGTCCTTCTTTTCGACCAGGATCATGCGCAGCAGGAGCCACTGGGGCGCCGTCTCGACATCGGCGGTCGGCCAGCGCTCCTCGAAAA
>CAZVTD010000044.1:0-16203 GCA_964629945.1 uncultured Planctomycetota bacterium
CCTCGTGCTTGCGTCTTGTGGGGCTCTGGGGGAGGGCGTTTTCGGTGGCAAGTCCCACGGTGGCACGGAAGGTGCGGAAAGATCCGCCGATGTCGTAGGTGAGGGGGCTGGGGACGCGGACGCCGAGACCTCGGCGATGGTAGGCTCCGCCGAGGATGAAAGATTCGCCAAAGAAGGAGCGGTCGAGTTCGAGGGACCCACGCATCTGGTCGATGGTGAGGGGCCGGAGGTCGCTGAGGTAGACGGTGTGTTCGTCGGGCGGGGGAACATCATATTTGGGGGCGCCCTGCGGGGGAGATTGGTCGCGCAGTGCGGGGAAGCCATCGAAGCCGAAGCGGGGATCGTAGTTCCATGTGGCATCGAAGAAGCCGACCTTGAGGAAGGTTTCGGGGTCGCGGGTTCGGGCGTCGTAGACGGCGTAGTCGAACCACTTTCGGAAGTCGAAGACGCCCCAGTTGAACCACTTCCCGAAGCGGGTGTGCATCTGGAAAGCGGCGGGCCTGCCGAGGGGGGCGTAGACGACAAGCATGCGGTCGGGCAGGTCGGGGTTGGGATAGCAGAAGATGGTTCCGACGTCCTCACCGGTGCAGCGTGTGCCGAAGGCGTCGATGACATCCTTTGAGATTCGGATGGGGAGACGGTCGGCGTAGCGCTGGAGGACGAGGTTCTGGTCGGGACGACCGAAGAGGACGAGATTGAGACGCTGTGCGTCCTCGGGGGTGAGGTCGGTGTCGGCGCAGAGACGCGGGAAAGCGCCGAAGCGACGGCTCCATTCGGAAGCGAAGCGTCCGGCTTCGTCCCTGAGGTCCTGAAGCAGGTCGGGATCATCGCCCTGGGTCCCGTAAACGAGGATGAAGGGGGTGAGGAAGACCTCATCGACGGGGCCTTCGAGACCGGGACGCTTTCGGAGGAGTCCGGGGTCGGGCGAACCGGGAACCCAGCGGGTGCCACGCAGGTGGAGACGCAAGGCGCCGTCGGGGTCGGCGGAACCGCGGAGGGGGCCGGAGCCGTTGATGATGACGGTTGCGGAGGTCAGGGCGCCTGGAGGCGTGAGAGTGAGCGCGGAGACGTTGTCGCAGGTGAGGACGAGGGTGCTGCTGCGGTCGATGGCGGCCCGAACGGTGGCGAGCTTGAGGGGTTCGGAGAAGCCGTCCACCTGCACCCACCCGACGTGGGCCTGACGGAGCCGGCCGGTGACGAAATGGATGGTCTGAGAGGGCTGGCGGGGGTTGGCTGCGAGCCATGCAAGCTGTTCGTCGAGGGCGGATGGGTCGAAGGCGCCGTGATTGCCGGAGAGGAATTCCAGGTAGCGGCAGTCGCCGCCGGCGGAGCGGACGGCCTGGACCATGGCGCGGGCGTGTTCGACGGGAACGACGTCGTCACCGGCAGCATGAAGACAATACACGGGGACATCGGCAAGGTTGGCGGCGTAGGTGAGGGGATTGTCGAGGTCCCGGAGATAGGTGCGAAGGCGGATGTGGAGACGTTCGTCGGAGGGATTCCATTTCCATCGGTCTTCCCAGGCGTGATAGTCGGCATTTCCGGCGCGTGGGGCGACGCCGGCGAAGAGGTCAGGATGATGAACGGCGAGGGTCCAGCAGCCGGTGCCCCCCATCGAGGAGCCGGTGAGGTAGATTCGCGTGTCGTCGATGAGGTAGTCGCGTTGGACTTCGGCCATGGCGCGGAGGACGTCGAGTTCGCCGATGTAGAGGTAATCGGTGGCGCCCCGGCCCTGGGGGGTGAGGGTGATGGCCCCGGTGTGTTCGGGAGCGGGATGTCCCTGGAAGGGCCTGAACCATCCGTGTCCGTGCAATTGAACCAAGAGAGGGATGGGACGATCGGCCAGGTAGCCTTCGGGGACGTTGACGGAGTAGGTCTGGAGGGTGCCGTCGATTTCGGAGATGTAGGCCTTGAGGATGGGGCCTCGCTTGTCGGCGAAGGGATCCTTTCCGTCGCGCCAGAGGGCGAGACTTTCGTCGAAATCCCGGACGAGGTCTTCGGGGATGGTTTTGTCGTCGGGCTTTTTCAGTTTGGAGGCGAGGAAACGGGCCTGGGCGATGAGGGAGGCGGCATCGCGGGAACGCCGGGTGTCGGAATCGGTTTCGGGCCAGAGTTCCTGTTCGACGGATTCGAGTCGTGCGAGGAGCCGGGTGAGGTGGGCGTGTCTGAACCAGAGGACCAGATACAGGACGACGAGGACGACCAGACATACGGCGATGACGACAAGCAGCCAGGACGTCATTTTCGCGATCATGGCGAAGGCTCCGTTGTTCCGGGATGCCGACAACGTCTTCCGGTGTGACATGTTAACCGAGCGGGGAACGCGATGGAAGGAAAAGTTGGCGGTGGAGCGGAAGACTCAGGCCGGGAAGAGGCCGGCGAGATGATCGGCGATGGCGTGGGCGGCGTCGCGGACGGGGTCGGACATGGGTGCGTCGGGACCGGATCGGCCGGGTTGGACGGCCAGGGCAAGGGTGCGGGCGGCGGTTCCCCGGGCCAGGAAGTCCAGGACGAGGCGGGGCGACATGGCATGGGTGGTGAAGTCGGTTTCGTCAAGGTCGGCGCCCTGGAGGAGACGGATGGAGCCGACGGGGGCGTGGAAACCGACGGCGTCCACGAGGAGGATGACGTCGGGATGGGAACGCGTGATGGGACCGACGAAGTTCTCGGGGACGGCTTGGGCGTCAATGAGCGTCAGCGAGGTGCGCAGGCGGAGCAGGGTGATGACGAGGGGACCGACGCCGTCGTCACCGGCGTGGGGACGGCCAATGCCGACGACGGTGATGCGCTTGCCGACGAGGGCGGCGAGTTCCCGCTTCCAATCAGGATGGGAGGGAGGACCGGCGGTCACGTGGCAATCCGTTCAGTGAAGGGAATCACGGGGTCAGCCCCAGACCTCGCGCGTTCGGCTGGCGCGCTGACAGGCGGGACAGAGGACACGCATGATGCTGGCCCGCTCGCCCCCGGCGTCGGAGGTGGGGGTGAGCGGCGCGCCGGTGTTCTGCTGGGAGACGAGGAGGAGCGTCGGGTTGGCGTAGGTTTTCGCGCCGATCTTGTCGGCTATCCAGTGGATGTGGTCGCGACAGGCGACGACCCCGCCACAGTCCTCGCAGAGGACGAGTTCTTTTTCGATGGTGACGCGCAGTTCGCTTCGGTCAACGGTGGCCAGGTCGTAAGTGTGACCGAGCTGGACACCGGTCCTGGTGGTACAGTTGGCCTCGCAGTGTCCACACCAGATGCAGCGGTCGGTCATGATGGTGAGCCGACGGACGGGGGGAGTGGCCTGGAGGTCATCGACGACCTCGATGGCGTCGGCGGGACAGACCTCGGCACAGGCGCTGCAACCGATGCAGGAGTCCTCGTGGAACTCGGCGCGGCCGCGGAACCCCTCGGGCAGGGGCGTAGCCGCGGCCGGGAAGTTGGCGGTGACGGGTCCCTTGAGGACGGCACGGATGGCTTCCTTGATCTCGCGCAGCTTGGGTTTCTTCATATTGCATCCTTTACGGACTGCGTCGGCCGGGCCGACGGATAGTTACGCTTTTCCGGCGCATAGGGCACCGATTGACAGGGCGAACAGGGCGATCAGCAGGACGAAGAGCAGCACGGTGACGCAGCACGGAACCACCCGGTCCTGCAGACGGGCGAGGAAGCCGCATGCGGGACAACCGGTTTCCTGGTCGTCGGGGATGAGGTCGAACGTTCCGGCCTGGGCGCCCTTCATGAGGGCCCCGATGAGCGGCAGTTCCTCGACGGTCCGGTAGAAGTTGGAGGCCCGGAAGCGGGAGCGGTCATCGCGGACGATTTCACCGGCCATGAACGCGGGGACGGTTCGGGTCCGGAATGCCCCGGTCACGAGATAGAGGAGGATGCCCAGAGCGATGCCGACGAGGATGAGAAGGGTTGCCCATCCGGAGGTCCAGAGTCCGGGCCAGGCAGTGGGTTCCGGTGTGGAAGAAAGCCCGGAAAGTTCGGCCACGGCGGGTGCGACCAGGTGGTCGACGGGGAACATGTACCAGACGCCGAAGAGGATGCAGAACAGGGCGAGGATCAGCATGGGGAAGGCGAAGAGGACGCGTCCGGATGAAGGCGGCTTCAAGTGCATCTGGTCGGGTTTTCGTCCGAAGAACATGGCGCTGATGACCTTGATGAAGCTGGCCAGCGTGAGTGCGCTGCCGAAGACGAGGACGACGAGGAGGAACGGGGCCAGCGGGAGCGGCGAGGCGATGGCTCCCTGGTAGATCATCCACTTGGAAGCGAAGCCGTTGAGCGGGGGGATGCCGGAGATGGCCAGGGCCGCGACAAGCATGGAGAGGAAAACGCCGGGCATGACCTTGGCGAGGCCGCCCATGTGGTCGAGGTCGGTTTCACCGGTGGCGTCTTCGGCGGCGCCGGCGCCCAGGAAGAGGCATGCCTTGTAGAGGGCGTTGTTGATCATATGGAAGAGTCCGCCGAGGATGCCGATGAATGCTCCGGTGCCGAGTCCGAGGATGAGGTAGCCGACCTGGCTGACGGCGTGATAGGCCAGGAGTTTCTTGAGGTTGTGCTGGACCATGGCCATGAAGACCGCGCCGAGGACGGTGACGGCTCCGATGATCAGGAGGACCAGACGAAGCGCGAGGGAGACGTCGAACATCCTGAGACTGATCAGGGCGAGGAGGTAGATGCCGAGGAATTTGTCGATCGCGGCGGTGAGCAGCGCCAACTCGACCGGATGGGCGTGGGAGGCCGAGACGGGGACCCACTTGTGCAGAGGGATGGCCCCGGCCTTGGCCAGGGCGCCGATCAGCAGGAGGACGTAGACGGCATGGACGAGGAAGCCGGACATGGGGACCGCCCGGAGTTGTGAGAGCGGGGAGATGGTGTGTCCTTCCGGCGGGTAGAGGGAGAGGAGGACGACGGCCAGCAGGATGCAGACGTCGGCGAAGCCGAGGGTGAAGAAGACGCGGAGTCGCGTGTCCTTGGAATCGGCGCCGGTCGAGGCGAAGAGATAGACGACAACGCTGGCGAGGGCCCAACCGATCAGGAAGGGGAGCCAGTTGTCGGCCAGCACGACGGTGAGGGCGCCGGCGAGTGCCCAGAGCAGTAAGGAGTAGAGTCGGCCGGGGTGTTCATGGGTTCTGAGGGCATGAAGGGCATAGAGGAAGACGATGACGGCGAAGAAGGCGATGGCGAGAAAGAGGAGGGCGCTGAACGGGCCGGCATGAAGGAAGAGTGCGGGGGTGAAACTTCCGAGATTCAGGGCGTCGAAAGTCGCACGAAAGAGGACCGGGGCGTGGAGGGGATCGGTGGAGACCGCGCGGAAGACGAGAAAGGCCTGGACCAGGGCGTAGGTTCCGGCTGCCAGTGCCAGAAGGCCGGACAAAAGCCTCAGGCGGCGATTGAAGAGGCAGCAGAGCAAGCCTGCAGCCGCACAGACCACGATGGGAGCGATTAGAGTGGCGGAGTCCATAGGCCGACGCCCAATTCCTTTCGTACCTGTTCGGTTTTGGCCTGGCTGATACGGACCAGGTCCCGGAACGTGTAGACGAGCTTGCGACTGGAGGAATCAATCACCTGAGCCATGCGCTCGGTGCAGCTGTAGCAGGGGTCCACCGAGGCCAGCGTGATGGCGACGTCGGAGATGGGCTGTCCGATGCAGCTGGCGCGGAACGAGGGGACGTTGACGTAGCTTGGGGCGCGGATCTTGTGACGGACGGGGTGTCCGGAGCCGTCCGAGCGGACGTAGTGGAAGGTTTCGCCGCGAGGGGCTTCGACGTGTCCGATGGCTTCGCCCTCGGGGACATCGCGGACCTTGGCGTCGATCTCGCCCTTGGGCATCTTCTTGCAGCACTGCTTGACCACGTTGATGGAGTCGAGGGTTTCCAGGCAACGGACGACCGCCTTGGCGAAGACGTCGCCCTCCGGACAGGTGATGACTTTCCAGTCGACGCGGTCATAGGCGGCGTAAGGGTCGTCACGCCGGACGTCGATGGCGACGCCCGAGCCGCGCGCGGTGGGACCCGTGACCGCCCACTTGATGGCGTCCTCGTGGGTGAGGACCCCGACACCCTTGAGACGCGCATGGAGGACGGGATCGTCCAGGACCGCGTTGGTGAGCATCTCGACCGGTCCTTTCACCGCGTCCATGGCCTTGTCGATCTCGGGGAGCATCTCGTCGGGGATGTCACGCATGATGCCGCCGATCTTGGCGTTGGCATAGTTGATGCGCGAGCCGGTGGCCAGTTCCAGGACGTCAAGGACGGGGTCGCGATACTTCCAGGCCCACATGAAGACGGTGTTGTAACCGAGGAAGTGGCCGGCCAGTCCGACCCAGAGCATGTGGGAATGGATGCGTTCGAGCTCATTGACGAGGGTGCGCAGGTAGAGGGCGCGTTCGGGGACCTTGCAGCCGGCGATGGCCTCGACGGCCTGCACGAAGGCGAGGGGATGGGACGCGGAGCAGATGCCGCAGACGCGTTCCACGACGTACGGGACCTGGTGCCAGTTCTTCTGGGAGGAGAGTTCCTCGATGCCCCGGTGGTTGTAGGAGATTCGGACGTCCATATCGACGACGGTCTCCCCATCGACCTCGAGCTGGAAGAACTCGGCTTCCTCCTGGAGGGGATGGTAGGGACCGATCGGGATCATCGTCTTACGACTCATGTCTGTAATCCCTCCGCAGGGGATAGACCCCCTCGGGCCAGCTGTCGGCCAGGATGAGCCGTTCGGGCCGGGGGTGGTTCCTGAACTTGATACCGAGCAGATCCATCATCTCACGTTCGATCCATTCAGCAGGGGGCACCACGGGGGTGATGGAGTCTAGCTCGGGGAAGGGCTTGGGGGCAGCGGTCTTGAGGGTGACGGTGTAGTGGTCGGGATCGAGACAGAAGTGATAGAGCACCTCGACGGCGTCACGGGTGTCGATGCCGGTGCAGATGGCAAAGCGACTCCCCGGCAGCGCGATGACGGCGCGGCAGGCGTCGACGACGCGGTCCGCGGGCACCACGATGACCACCTGGTTGGGACGGGCACTCTGGACGTCGAGGACCAGTTCCCCCAGGGCACTCTTCACGTTTTCCAGCACGTTCGCTTCAGCCATCGTAATCCTCAAAGAATGCTGAGGGCCTTGACCACGCCCAGGATCATCGCTTCGGGTTTCGGGGGACATCCGGGAACATAGGCGATGATGGCGTTCGGGGCCACCTCGCGGATGGCGGCGTCCACGGGACCGATGCCGTGATAGGCGTTGTGGAAGATGCCTCGGGTCAGTCCACAGGCGCCGATGGCGATGACGAGGCAGGGCTTGGGGGTCTGCCGGTAGATCTCCTGGAGTCGGGGTGTGGCCTGTCGGGTGCACATGCCCGTGACGAGAATGGCGTCGGCGTGTCGCGGACTGCCGACGAGGGTGATGCCGAAGCGCTCGACGTCGAAACGCGGAGTAAGCAGTTCGAGGATCTCGATGTCGCAGTTGTTGCAGGCGCCCGTGTTCACGTGAAACACCCACGGCGATTTTTTGAGTCCCCACTTCCGGAAATCCATAGTTCACTCCCGTCCAGCGATCTCACAAACCCGGTTTGCCCAGAAGCGCAAGAAGGACCGCCACCAGCGCCAGCGGGGTGGCCGCATACCAGAAGAACCTCATGGCCTGATCGATGCGGAGCCTCGGGTTGGTGTTGCGTATCAGAACGATCAGCACGATGATGAGGACGTATTTCGCCAGGGCCCACAGGGTGCTCCAGCCCCAGCCGATGCCGCCCCAGAAGAGGGTGATGAGCAGGATCGGCATGGTGGCCAGCATGACGGCACGGGTGAGATAGAAGAGGGCGAAGGGCGGTCCGGAATATTCGGTGTAGGGTCCGGCGATGATTTCGGTCTCGGCCTCGGCGGCGTCGAAGGGGACCAGCCCGAGCTTGGCCTGCGTGCAGACCAGCGCGACGATAAAAGCGGTGACGCCCGAGACGGAGAGGATGAACGAGCCGCTCTGCTGTGCGGCGATGATGGACGACAGCGTGAAGGAGGCCCCGGAGGCGAGGGCTTGTCCGGTTTTGATGAGCGCGACACAGGCGGAAAGGATGAGGGGCAGTTCATAGCTGAGGACCATCTTCATCTCACGACTGGCCCCGAGCGCCGAGATGGAGGAGCCGGCCGCGGTCCCGCCGATGACCAGGGCCAGCGCGGGCAACGCGGTGAGATAGAGGACGGCGATAAGGTCGCCCACAAACCCGCCGTATTCGGGCCCCTTGAGGTTGTTGACCCAGAGGATGGCCGCGGCGAGGATGGCCCCGGCGAAACCGACCATCGGGGCCGCCAGGAAGACGACACGGCTGGCGCTCTCGGGGATGAGGGTTTCTTTGCCCAGGAGCTTGCAGACGTCGGCGATGGGCTGATACCAGGGCGGACCGACGCGCCACTGCACCATGGCCGTGGCCTTCCGGTCGATCCACTTGGAGGCGAGTCCCAGCACCACCGTGCCGGCCATCGCCGCGAGATAGAGCAGAATCAGGTCCACCGTGTGCTCCTCTTGAGTATGACCTATCGTCTTCTGAGCGGATGATGACCCGCTGACCGGCTGCTCAACACCAGCAGACCTTCCTTTTCGGTGGTCTGAACGTCCTCGAACCGAAGCGCTCCGCTGACACAGGTGGCGACGCATCGGGGAATGCCGCCGGCCAGAACGCGCTCCTCGCAGAGATCGCACTTCGGCACGTGATGACGCAGCATCTCGGGGGTGAGCACGCCGAAGGGACACGCCAGGACGCACGAGCCGCAGCCGGTGCAGAGTTCAAGCGATCGTCGGGAGACGGAGTATTCGTCCTGGGTCATGGCCTCGGTGGGACAGGCCGCCACACAGGCCGGGTCGTCGCACTGTCGGCAGATCACGGGCATGCTGGCCTTCTCGGCGACACCATAATTGATGATGGGCTGCTGGTGGTGTCCCTCGAAGCACGCCGCGGCGCAGCTTCGACATTCGATGCAGAGGTCGAGGTCCAGGACGACACGTTTTCGTATTTTGTCTTCCAACCCAACACTCCCTCAGATCGGCTCAGGAAGGACCGATGCGGATCGCCACGGGTCCGCTGGTCAGTCTTCCATCGGTCGATTTTCTCCAGTTGAACAGGGGCCGGACGGCGGGACTCGTCACCAGCAGGGCGGCCCGTCCGGGTTTCATGGCATGGTCCAGCTTCAAACGCATGCGTGCCGTTCCGTTCGAGGAGGTCACCGTGACCTCCTGATCGTTGGTGAGTCCGCGGTGGCTGGCGTCCTCGGTGGAAATTCGGATGTCGGGAAGATTCTCGAAGACGTTCGGCCAGGCCAGACGTGTGCTGAGTGCGCCTGAGCCAAGATGAACACAGCCGGCTTCGCCGACGGCCACCAGTTCACCCGTCCGGGGTTCGACCAGGACCACTTCGGTCTCAAGACAGGCTACGGGTGAGACGGCGGCGGGTTCAAGCCAGGCGGGCTGGGCGGAGGTCGAGATCGCCGGTCCCTGACTGAGAGGTTCCGCAAAAGCTTGGGCGATCTGGCGGACGGTCAGGGCGCCGGCCGGTGGGTTGACGACGGCATCGAGCGCGACGACTTCTCCACTGCCGTTGACGAGGGTCCCGGAGGTCTCCACGGGGGCGGCCAGGGGAAGGAAGGCGTGTCCCAACTCGCTTGCACCGGGCTTCAGATACGTCGCGATGATGAGTGTGGACGCTGTGCCCAGGGCTTCAGAAACGCCCTTGAACGGGGTTTCGACGGCGGGATTGATGCCCAGGAGCAGAACGTTCTTGAACTGGCCGCTGGCCAGTTGTTCCAAGGCGTTGCCATTGGGGACCGCCTGAAGGGCCTTGGCGGCGCCAAGCGCACCCCAGGCGTTTCCAAGGAGGGGCAGGGGAACGACGCCCCCCGAGGTCTTGGCAGCAATCTTCCCCGCCAGGAGTCCCACGGCTTCCGGATCCTGGTCCCGGCCGAATGCGCAGCTGACGAGCACGGCGAGTTTGTTGGTCTTCTTGAGCGACGCGGCCAGGGTGCTCAGGTCGGCTTCCGCGATGTCCGCCTTGGCGGCCGCCTGTGCGGCAGAGACGTCCTCGCCCGCAAGATGCTGGAGCACCAGCGACGTGCTGCCGGGACGAATCTGGAGGAAGCGGTTGCTGAACCGGGCGGTGCGGGAGGCGACGGAATCGATGACGGCGAAGAGCCGCCGGGGGTTGCGCCGGCTGATGGCGTGAACGGCCCGGGAGATGACCGGATGGGAGCCGAACGCGTCGCCGATGCAGAGCACCGCGTCGCAATAGGCCAACCGTTCCGGGGTCAGGATCGCGGCTCCGGAGGCGGCGATGCCCATGAGCCCACCGATGTCGCCCGGGTCCATGTAGACGGAGAAGACGGCGTTCCTGCCCAAGAGCCGGGTCAGGCTGGCCGCAGCGGCAATGTCCTCGACGGGCAGCGAGCCGTCGATCATGACGAGGGTGGGTTCGGTGGCGAGTTTCGTCGCCAAGCGCTGTGCGACCTCCGCCAGCGGCGTGGGCAGAAGACGGTCGTTCCTGCGCACGAGCGGCTGTTCCAGACGCAGCGGATGATCGACAAGTTCGTAATTGAGGTGTCCCCGTCCGCAGATGCCGTGACGGAGTTCTCTCGTTTCGCCCGGGTAAGCCGGTTGAATCCTGCCGAACGGGGTGCTGTCGAATCCCAGTGCACAGGCCAGCGAGCATAGCGTGCAATTCGTCTGACGGGCCTTGAGTGTCGTCATCGTCTCTCCAGAACCTCCGAAGGACCGTTGATCACGCGAAGACGTTGGGGTAGTTCATGATCTCGGCATAACACATGTCCGGACCGTCCTTGCAGAGGTAATACGGTCCGATGTTGCAGCGTCCGCACTTCCCGATGCCACAGCTCATCTTGCGGTTCATGGACAGGTAGATCTGCTCGGGAGTGTACTTGAGTTCCAGCAGCGTGAGGGTGACGAACTTGAGCATGACGCTCGGTCCGCACGAGAACGCCAGGCTGTTGGCGACGTCGATGTTCATGCCCTTGAGAAGCGTGGTGACCACCCCGACCTTGCCCTTCCAGTCGGCGTCGGCATTGTCCACGGTGATGTCCACGGTCACGTTGGGTTTCGACGCCCACTCGTCGTATTGTCTGCGGAAGAGGAGTTCGGAGGGGTTGCGGGCGCCGTTGCAGATCGTGAGGGACCTGATGCTGTCGAGGTCCGCCAGCAGAGCCAGGATGAGTGCGCGCAGCGGGGCCAGTCCCACGCCGCCGCCCACGACCAGGATCTCCTTGCCGCGGGTCTTCTCCAGGGGATATCCCTTCCCGAACGGACCGCGCAGTCCCAGCACGTCGCCGACCTTGACCCGGTCGTGGAGCGCGTCGGTCACCTTCCCGGTGCGCAGGATGGTGATCTCGATGCGTTCGGGCTCCAGCGGACTGCTGGAAGGCGTGAACGGGGCCTCACCCATGCCGGGATAGGTCAACTGGGCGAACTGACCCGCCCGGAAGGGGTAGGGACGGTCCGGATGCAGGACGACGGTCTTGATGGTCGGGGTCTCCTGGATGACCTCGACGACCTCCGCCCGCTGGGGAACGTAAATGTTGTCCGCCAGCGTCACTTTTTCTCGAGCTTCTTGATGACTTCCCGTGGGTCTATCCCTCCGCCGCAGGCGTCAAGACATCGTCCGCAGCCGGTGCATCCATAGACACCGTGGGTCTGCGGGATGTACAGGTATTTGTGCGTGAAGCGATTTTCCAGACGGTTCCTCAGCTTGGGACGGGGGTTGGGCTTGCCGCCCTCGCCGCCGGCCATCCGTGCGTAATCGGCATAAAGACAACTGTCCCATTCGCGCACCCGGGCGAAGTCTCCGGACTTGCTGCCGGGCTCGCCGCGGAGACGGTCGAAGAGGTAGAAGCAGTGACACGTCGGACAGATGTTCGTGCAGGCGCCGCACTCGACGCACAGCCGGACGAACGGGTCCCAGTCCCCGGAATCCATCGCCTCCTGGATCACCTGCTGAATGGGCTTGGTCGTTTGGTACTTCTCGTTCTTGGCGGCGAGCTTGTCCTTGATCGCCTTGCGGTTGGCGTTGCGCTCGTCAAGCTGCTGCTGCGACGGTTCCGTGAAGAGCTGCCGGTTGGCCTCGACGAGCTGCGAGCCCTTGTCCGTGCCGACCTCCACGATGTAGCCGTCCTGGATGGGGGACAGGTTGAGATCGAAGCCCTCGGTGGGGAAGGGGTCGGTGTTGACGAGATTGCAGAAGCACGACTCGGCATCGATGATGCAGTCCACGCTGACGAAGATCAGGTGCTTGCGGTGTTCCGCATAAAAGGGATCGGCATACTCGCCTTCGAGAAAAATACGATCCATCAGGGCGATCGCTGCGAGATCACAGTTGCGCACGCCGAGGATGATGAGGTCGCGGCTTTCAGCTTCCTGGCCGGCTTCAACCGGACCCTTCGCCGTGGAGTAGAGTGCGACCAGTTCGCGTGCGGGAAAAAGGAGCGCCTTGGGCGACGTGTACGCCCGGGGACAGCGCAGTGCGACGTCAACTTCTTTGCGGGGATCGATGCGTTCGAGAGCGACGTTGTGTTCTCGCTGGACTGTGGCGAGCAGTCCTTGCTCGGCCCAGCGGGTGTGCAGAGTCTGGAAAGCAGGTTCTGTCAGGGCTAACAGCTTCAAGGGCTACTCCCCATGTGAAATGAAGCGCAAATTTCAAGTCCTGGAGCCCGACGAAAAACGCAACCTCTTTTCTGGAATAAAGTTAAGTCTCATCGGGACCTGGTGAAACTTTTCACATGTCGGTGCAATACATAAAGCGCCTCACCATCCGGCGCCTATGCGCTTCAGGCACCCTTGTCTCTGGTCCCGTCATATCAATCTGGAAACGTCTCGTGCACGACCCTCTTCATCAGCGACGCGCCGATTCATTTGCCAGCCACAAGAGAATTTAGGACACAGGATGATCGTGTCAAGTCTTTCCAAAGAAAATCTGGAAATTACCGACTCGGGCAAGCAGCGTTGTGAGCTCAACACGACGCAATGCCGGGGAGACTCTGGAGATCGTTTTGCTCAGCGTGACGAATCGATCTGGATGACGAACGTCTGCCTGACGGGGCCGAGGACGTGCCGGTCGGCCGAGGCGATCTTCTCTCGTCCCCAGGCGAGAATGCGTGCGTCCAGGAGACGTGCGTCCCTCTCGATGACGGCGGTGACGGTGACCTCGTCCTGACCCGGGGCCGTCGGAATGCCGCTCAGGACTCCGGACTCTTCGTCGATGCTCAGCCAGTCGGGGGCATGCTCCAGGGCGAAGCGAACGGATTCGACCTCCGAGAAGCTGACGACACGACCACGATGACACAGGTCCCCGATGGAACGGATGGCATGGGACACGTGGCGATATTCCTTTCCTACACACGCCTCGGTGAGGGGCACACTGAAGATGAAAGGACGGGGCGATTCGACGTAGTCGGAACTCCAGCTGCGGTTGCCGGTCTGGTCCACGGCGACGACACGGTAGTATGCCCGGTTGGCGTTGGGGAACTCCAGTCCGACGCCGACGACATCAAGTTGGGTTGATTCGCTTTCGGCAGCGAAGTTGGCGGGGAAAGGTGTGGGCAGTTTGCGCTCCTTGGTTCCGATGTGGACCGGATAAGGCTCATCACTGACCGAAAATCCCTTCTCGTCGCTTCCGTAGACGCGGTACTTCACGGGTCGGCGGCCGACCGGGTTGGGTTTCCAGTGCAGCGTCCCTGTGCCGGTGACGACGTCGAAGGTCATATGGACGTCCACGGGGTGTGCGGGTCCCCGGGGCGTGAAGCTCCAGGTGGAACTCCAGGGACCCCAGACGCCTCGCTCGTCCTTGGCACGAACCCGCCAGTAGTAGATGCGGTCCGGGGTGATCATCTCCGGATAAGGCAGGGTGAATCTGGGGGTGTCCTTGTCCGGTGTGAACGAAATCAGGCGGGAAAAAGCCGGGGACAAAGGCCATTTGAGGTCCGGGCGATCGGACAGCTCGAAATGATAGTCCACAATGGGCAGGGCGTCCGGATGCTCGGGCACCGACCAGGTGAATGCAAACTGCGTGCTTTCGGTCTCTCCGCCGTCGAGCGGATAAACAGGTTCGACGGGAGCCGCAGGGGGACGGCTGCTCGATCGCTCCACCCATTCATGGGTGATGCGCACACTGCGGTTCGTTGGCGTCTGATCGGTGTAGACGAAACGGTTCCTTCCGAGACGCATGCCCGGGAGAGCCAGGGGCGCCATCTGAAGGTCGTTGATGATTCCGATCCGCTTGAGCAGGGTGCCCGGTGCCAGTTCGCACTTCAGCAGGTACTTGTAACGGGGAGGACCGGCCTGGGGGAAGAACGGATCGAGACCCTCCTCGATTGGTTCCCATTGCAGACCGTCCCCCGACAGCGAAAACTTGCCGCCCGTGCCCTCGTGTTCGAGCCGCCCGCCGACGAAGATATAGGGGCTCTTCATCGTCCAGACAACGACACCGGTGTGTCCCGGCGTGGCCGTGAGACCGTCCGGGGTGTCCTGGATCCCTTCGACCCGTGTGGCCCCGCGGCGCCAGAGATTCCCCGTGAGGTCGGGGTGGTATTCCCGGAGTCCGTTGCAGATCGTGTCGGAATAGCGGGCTTTGAGGGTGCCGTGATACTTGAGCGGATCGAGGTGTCCCCACCGCCAGACGATGGCCTCTCCGGGACGCAGCACCATGTCCATGGTGTATGTGCCGATGGCGTCACGAGTCCCCAGGGTTTCCCCTTCATAGACGAACTCGGCGGCCTCCTTCTCGCGTCGGACAAGATCATCGGGGTGACCGACGCCACCGACGTGAGAGCGCTTGATGAGGTCGTGGTCGCGTGCCACGTCATGGCAGTTGGCGACGGTCTGGTTGTCGCGACGGAGATAGATGCAGCCCTCATCACCGTCCAGCATGTGCCAGTCCCCGTCATAGAACGCCTGACTGATGCAGTGTCCCATCAGACGGGCCGGGGAGACCTTGAGACCAACCTGTCGCCAGAGTCCGGCCAGACAGTTGGAATCGTCCCCACAGGTGTTGTACCCATACACGTTGAAGACCTTGACGGGATTCTTGACCTCGCGATCAGCAGGGGAGAAATGGTAGCGATGGGTGGTCTGCTGATACCACAGGGCCCAGACCTTCTCGGCATCGGTCATTCCGGGCTCGACCACGGCGGCAGCGATCTCCTCGATGCTGCGGAAGTTGTTGCGACCGTTGGAAAGCCAGGGATTGACCAGGTCGGTTTGACCGACGTTCTCCATGCGCACCAGACGATTGGACTCCCAGGTTTGTCGTCCGGGAAAAACACCCGACTGGGGCTCGCGACAATTCTCTCCGTCCAGCGTGCCGTTCTGTTCCAGGACATATTCGTGTCCGGAAAGGGTGACGGCTTCCGTGTGCCGTCGGCTGACGTCGTCGGGTCGCGTTCGTGACGTCCATGGTTCAAGTCTATCGGGACCGGCGGGTTGAGATGCACTCATGGGTTCAACACCTCGCAATAGGAGTTCGTTGGGGGGTCAGTGTAGGGCAAACCCTGACGGAGTCAAGGGGCAGCCTGACGTGGATATGCACCCGTCGATCGGTCGGGCTTGAATGCGGAGTGCTCTCTGGCCTGCGTCGGCGCTATCGCTGGACCTTGAGGAGCTGGATGGTCAGGACGACAATGAGTGGTTTCTCGTCACCCGCGCTCTCATAAACATAGGCCAGGTGTCCGGGGCTTCGGATGGAGACGAGCTTGATGTCATCGCCGCGCTGGATCTGCACGTCGACGATGTCCTTGGTGGGGGAATAACTGGCGATGGTGACGACGATGGTCTCGCCGTTGGTCAGGGTGTAGGTCTCTGACTCGCCCATGCTCGCGGTGCGTCCGTCATTTCCCTCCATCTTGTACGCCTTGTACTTGGAGAGAAACTTGTTCTTGACGATGCGAAGGACGTCTTTGGGAATGCCAGCGTCATCCTTGGCGCCTTTTTCGGTGGTGGGACGCACCTGCGTGACGCGCACAAAAGTGCCGGTAATCCGGACGAACGCCCCATCGGCCGAACGGGTGACCATGATCAGGACGACCGCGGCCGCGACACTCAACCCCGCCAGGCAAAACATGGCCTTTCGACGCATTGGCGTGCTCCCTGTTACAGACCTGATCCCGTATTCGAGCGGAATCCGTCCTGCATCCTCTCCGCAAACTTAGTATAGGAGGGAAACGGGACTGCTACAAGTG
>CAZVTD010000045.1:0-15968 GCA_964629945.1 uncultured Planctomycetota bacterium
GTTACCATGCCGGTGGGCGGTGGACTGCTCTGGGCTTTCTGGGGATACCTCTGGACGTTCGTGGCCTGAGCCTTAGCCGCCGTGCTGAGCATCGGTGTGGCCCTGCTCATCCCCAAGCACGTCCCGCACCCCAAACCCCTGCCCCCGGCCCCATCGGAATATTGACCCCGCCACGCGTACCCGGCGTTCACACTCCGCGCTGCTTGTGCAGACCACTGGCCCTTGCTCCGCGTCGGCACAGCGCCGCCATCCCCAACGAAAGCAGCATGAGTGTTGCCGGTTCCGGAACCTCGGTCAACAGAAACGCATGCGTCTCGCCCAGGGAGTTCGTCCCGGTTCCCACGATCTGACCACGGTTGTTCATCGCGCTGACGTCCCTTAATATCCATCCCGAAGCGGGATCGATCAGGTCTTCGAGATAACTCAAGACCCCGTCGCGATACAGAAACCGCTTCCCGTTACCATAACCGACCACCCACCCTTGGTCATTGATGTCAATGGCACGGCTGTCATCGATCCCATACAGCGCACCGAGGTCTATGAGGCTGCCGTCCTCGTAGAGAAAAGCACGTTGGGGTCCATTCTCCGCACAGGAGTATCCCACCACCTGCCCACGGTTGTTGATGGCACAGGCTTCACCTGAAGTATCACCCGGCAAGAGTTCCAGGCGCGTCATCACTCCGTCGTGCCAGAGGAAAGGCCACATCTGATAGAGCTCCGGTTCCTCACAAAACCCCACGACGTCCCCGAGGTCATTGATGTCTCGTGCGAACGTCCATGGATTGTCCACGAGGGTCCCGATCGGGATCACCGTCCCGTCGCGGTAAATCACGGAGCGCCAGTACGTCGCAAGGTCATGCCAACCTCGCGCCAGAACGTCCCCGGAGTTGTTGATGGCGACGGGTCTGAGATTATCGTCGCCGGGAAGCACGTCCAACGCCGTCATGGTTCCGTTATACACAAACCCAAGACATCCACCTCCCCAGCCATATTCGCTGTAACCGGTCATCTCACCCCGGTCATTGATGCCGCGTGCCACATTCACCCACCGATCCTGAAGCCCTCCGATATCGACCATCACCCCGCTGCTCCACAGAAATGCGTGTTGCGGAAAGTAGTCCGAATACGATACCCCCACCACTTGGCCGAGGCTGTTGATCCCATAGGCGCAGCTGCTGCTGTCGCCCGGAATCGTGCCGAGGTCAGTAATGGCGTACCGATAGCCGAACGCCTCGGGGCCCGTCAGACAGGTCATCACAAGAAAGGTTACCACGAAGAACATCCGGACGGCGTGATCCGTTCGCATCGATCCCCCCTCATGGGCACGAATCCGTCAAGTCGCTGCGGAATTGTAAAACCCAGCAAACAACGTGCCCAATCGACCTTCGCTCCACCGTCCTGCCGAAACACACAGAGCTATCCGTCTGTCCAACAAGAGGTTATGAAGAGTGGCCCGAAATCCTTTTTAATGCACCGATCACCGCAGCCTTCGGCAGGATGTTGGAATTGTTGAACACTATCCGAGCCAAAACACACGAACACCCATCCCAACACTTGGCTCGACAACAGGTTGCATCCATGACGTTGTCCGGGTACACCGTCCGGTTGACCGCATACTCGAAAACCTGTCCACCCGGACCGCAGACGCAGGAACTCCTCGCATATTGTGCACTTCGAACAGCAATCTTGGTTTGCATTGCAGACCAACCGACGTATAATACGGTCTTTCCAGGATTGGCGGGTGCCTGACCCGCCCGGGCATTAGAGGAGATAGAAGCAATGGCACGCACGTTCATGCTGGAACCTCAGAAGGTAGCACCGGTCAAGACCAAGTGGCGGCGCATCGTCACGAAAATCCCCGTCCCCCAGTCCATCCCGGTCCTCAAGAAGCTGCGCAAATACGAGCCCCTCTCCATGAGCGGCCAGCCCCTGGTCATCTGGGACAAGGGAAACGGTTGTAATGTGATGGACCGCTGGGGGAACAAGTGGCTCGACTGGTCCAGCGGCGTGCTGGTCACCAATGCCGGTCACGGACGCAAGGAAATCATCAACGCCATCGTCAAGCAGGCCAAGCATGGCCTCCTGCACAACTACTGCTTCCCCTCCGAGCCCCGCATGAAGCTCGCCGAAAAGCTCGTCAAGGCCGCCCCCAAGGGACTCGACAAGTGCTTCATCCTCACCACCGGCGCCGAAAGCACCGAATGCGCACTCAAGCTCACCCGCACCTACGGTCATAAGGTCGGCGGGACCAAGAAGAACGTCATGGTCTCCTTCGAAAACGCCTTCCACGGACGGACCCTCGGCGCCCAGATGATGGGTGGCATGGGCAAGCAGAAGGGCTGGATCGTCAACCCCGATCCCGAAATCGTCCAGGTCCCCTTCCCCGACGGATACTGGAACACCGACACCAACTTCGAAACCGCCTTCCTCGCCAAGCTCGCCGAAAAGGGCATCACCCCCGACCGCGTCGCCGGCGTCATCACCGAAGCCTACCAGGGTGCAGGCGCCGACTTCGCCCCCGCCGAATACATCCAGAAGCTTCGGGCCTGGTGCGACAAGCACGACATCGTCCTCACCATGGACGAGGTCCAGGCCGGCTTCGGACGCTCCGGAAAGTTCTGGACTTTCCAGCACTACGGCATCACCCCGGACCTCATCTGCATGGGCAAGGGAATCTCCAGTTCGCTGCCCATCAGCGGCGTCCTCGGAAAGTCCAAGATCATGAACCTCTACGGACCCAACGAGATGACCAGCACCCACACGGGCAACCCGGTCTGCGCGGCCGCCGCCCTGGCCTCCGTCGATGTCATCCTCAAGGAAAAGCTCGTCGCCAACGCGGCCAGGATGGGACGCATCCTCCAGAAAGGTCTCGAAAAGATCGCTGCCAAGTACGACTGTGTCGGTGTTCTCCACGGCAAGGGACTCGTTGCGGGACTCGCCATCGTCAAGCCAGGCACCAAGCAGAAGGACGGTGACCTGGCCTGGGACATCGTCAACACCTGCTGCCAGAAGGGCCTTCTCATGTTCGCCCCCGTCGGCGGCTCCACCGTGAAGATCGCGCCCCCGCTCATGACCCCAAAGGACGCCATCCTCGAAGGTCTCCAGGTCCTCGAAGAATCCTTCGACGTCGCACTGGCCGCCCGGAAGGCATAGCAAGAGAGGCGCCATGACGTCGTTGACAAAGGAGCAGCGCTGTCCGAACTATGCGATCAACGTCCAGCAGTGCCCCTGCACCGAGACGGACTGTCCGAATCACGGCATCTGCTGTGAATGCGTGGCCAATCACGTCAGCAGGGCAGGCAGACCGGCGTGTATGAAGGGCGTGGCACGACCGGTCGAGACGCGCAAGCTGCCCATCGGACAGCATCCGGACTGCGCGAATCGCACGCGCAACAAGACGCGCTGCACCTGCGGGGAAGTGGATTGCTCGCGACATGGTCTCTGTTGCGACTGCGTGCGCTATCACTGGGGACATTCGATGTGGCCGACGGTGTCCTGCATATGATGCGGGTTAATCCGTCGAATTGACAACGCCCGGCACGTCCATCAGGTCAAGGGGTGGTCGAAGCGGACCACCCCGGACCTGTCTTCTGGAGAGCCTCGCGTGTACTTGACCAGCTACTGGGGTGTCCTGCTCTTCGTTCCCGGCATACTTGCGATCATTTTCTCCCTCCGTCGGCGGGGTTACACACGCGGACAAACACTCGGCATCGCGTGCCTGCGCGGCCTCATGCTGCTCGTCCTCGTCCTGCTCCTGACCGACCTCCACGTCAGCGTCCGCGACACCCGACGGCATCACGTCTTCCTCATCGACGTCTCCGACAGCTTTCGCCCCAATCGCGACACGGCGGACGAGTTCACCCGGAACCAGATCACCCGCATCCCGTCCAACGAACGCGTCACCGTCATCGCCTTCGCCGGCAAAGCCGCCATCACCTGGCAGGGCGTCGGGGGAACACCTCCTCAAAGCGTCCTGTCCGAACCCGGACTTTCCGACGCGGACCGCACCGATCTCGCATCCGCGCTCGACCAGGCCCAATCCGTCCTTGCCCCCACCGAAAACGGCATCTTCTACCTCATCAGCGACGGACTGCTGACCGAACCCCTCGACCCGGACGCCCTGAAACGCCCCGGCATGAAACGGATCATCCTCAACGCCCTCGTCACCCGCCCGGGCTGGACCTCGGACCTCCGGATCCTGCGCGCCGACGCCCCCGAAATCGTCACCCCCCAGACCCCCTTTAACATCAACGCCCTCCTCTTCAGCGAAACCACCGTCGCCGCCACGCTTCACTTGGCCGGCCCGGAAACCAACATCTCCACCCCCGTGGAGCTCCGCGCAGGCGTGCCGACCTTCGTGATCCTCTCCGCGCTCAGCCCCAACTCGGGCCTGGGCACCTATGTCGTGTCCGTGGAAGGCTCGCCCGACCGCGTGCCCGAAAACAACCGCCTGCATCTGGCGACACTCGCCAAAAGCAAACCCGAAATCCTTGTCCTCGGTCGTCCATCCGGCGCCGTCGAGACGATCGCCCGTGCCACACTGGCCCCCTTCTCCGTTCGAAACCTGTCCCCCACGTCGGAACGTCCCCTGCGCCTGGACCCCGCCGAATTGGCCGAGACCGCCCTGGTCGTCATCGATGATCTTCCCGCCGACGCCTTCACCCCCGCCGCCATCGAGACCCTCACCCGCTTCGTGCAGTACCGGGGAGGCGGACTCCTCATGCTGGGAGGCACACGCAGTTTCGGTTCCGGGGGATGGGCGGGAAGCGAACTGGAGTCCGTGCTGCCCGTGTGGTGCGATCCCCGCGACGCCGACAAGCAGCCTCTCGGACTGGTGCTGGTCATGGACGCCTCGGGCTCCATGTCCCAGGGACAGCCCCCCAAGGTGGAACTCGCCCGACGTGCCGTCCTCAACGCCGTCACCGCCCTCAAGGAACAGGACCTCGTCGGGGTCACCGTCTTCCGCATGCAGCCGCAGGTGCTGGTCCCGCTGGGTTCCCCGGCGCCGTTGGACCCGATACGCGAAGCCGTCATGCGCGTGGGCGCCTCGGGCGGAACCAATATGTATCCCGCGCTCCTGACGAGCATCGCCCAGCTCGCCCGGATCGACAAGCCCCTGCGACACATCCTCCTGGTCAGCGACGGACGGAGCCAGCCCGGAAACATCGAAGACGTCCTGGCCGCCCTGAAAGCAGAAAAGATCACCCTCTCGGCGGTGATGACCGGCGCCGATGCCGATCGCGAAGCCCTCGCTCGACTCGCCCGGGAATCCGGAGGACGCTTCTACGAAGTCCGCCAGATGAGTGAACTCTCCCGCGTGTTCCTGGACGACCTGCGACGCGTCGAAGGCCCCCTTATGCGAACCGGACAATCGTTCCCCGTCCGTTCCGCCGGTCCCGGCAAAAACGTTTCAGGCACCATCCTGGGATACAACCGTGTCCGCCCCAAGAGTACCGGCACGATCCTCTATGACACCGTCATCAAACAGGATGATGAAGATCGGATCGAACCCATCCTTGTCGTGGGACAAGCCGGGCTCGGTCACGCCGCCGGGCTCATGACCGCACCCGGAACCGAATGGACCGGCCCCGCCCAGAATTGGACCGATCTGAGCCGGACCCTGACGGAACTGCTCGGGAATCTCGCACGTAACGAAAACATCTCCGATTACCGGATCACGGTCCGCAGTGCCTCGCCCGCCGCCTCCTTCACGGTCGAAGCCGAGCACGAAGGCATCCCGATCAATGACAAGCAACTCCAGTTGACGCTCCAGTCGGGCCGGAAGTCCCCCCAGGTCCTCCCGCTCGAACAGACCGCCCCCGGAACCTACGTTGCCGAAACTCGACTGGCCCCCGATGAAACCGGCATCCTCGTCCTTTCCGAGCCCGCCACCGGCCACGTCCTCGGCACCCGCGTCATCGCGACGCCCTACCCCGCGGAGTATCTCCGCTCCCAACCCGACCTAGACGGCCTTGCGCAACTGGCCCGCACCACGGGCGGAACCCTCTTCACCAGACCCGAAGAGGTCTCGCAATACGTCGCCACCCCCGCACGCCACCACGAGAGCGCGAGAACCCCTCTTCTCCTCGTCCTCCTGGCGCTCTTCGTGACTGAAGCCGGGCTGAGAGCCCTCGGACGCATCTGAGAATCCTCGCCTTCCGTTGACATCCTCACCGATCCCTGCTATCCTGCCCATCGGCAGCAGCGAACTACTTCCCTTGGCAAGGACCATATCATGGGAATCTACAAGGCATACGACATTCGAGGCATCTATCCCGACCAGCTCGACGAGAACCTCGCCCGAAAAATCGGCCGGGCCATCGCCACCTTTCTGGGCGTCAGTCCACTCCTGGTGGGACGCGACATGCGTCTCTCCAGCCCCGAGCTGGCCAAGGCCCTCATCGAGGGAATCACCGACCAGGGCGTCGATGTCATCGACGCGGGAATGATGAGCACCCCAGGCAACACCTTCGCCATCGCCCACTTCAAATACCCGGGAGGCGTCCAGGTTACCGCCAGCCACAATCCTCCCCAGTACAACGGCTTCAAGATCTCCCGAAAGGACGCTGTGCCTCTCTCCGGCGACGCCGGCATCCCCGACATCCAGAAGCTCGTCGAAGCCGACCATTTCCCCAAAGCATCCCGCAAGGGAAAGGTCACCACGCAGAACACCCAGGCCGCCTACACCGAGCACGTCCTCAGCTTCCTCGGCAGAACCAGGCCGCTCAAGGTGGTCGTGGACGTCGCCAACGGGATGGGAGCCATGACCCTGCCCCCGATCCTCGAACGCATCGACTGTCAGTTCGTCAAACTCTTCTTCGAACTCGACGGCTCCTTCCCCAACCACGACTCCAACGTCCTCATCCCGGCCAACCTGGCCGACCTCAGCAAAGCGGTCAAGCGCGAGAAAGCCGACGTCGGTTTCGCCCTGGACGGCGACTGTGACCGCTGCGCCTTCGTGGACAACGAAGGCACCATCGTCCCCTGCGACCTCGCCGGCGCACTCATCGCCCGCGAAGTCCTCGCCAAAGAACCCGGCGCCACCATCGTTTGCGACCCCCGCAGTTCTCGAGCCGTGCACGAGGAAATCCGCGCCGCCGGCGGAACCCCCGCCGTCGAGCGTGTCGGACATGCCTTCATGAAGACCCGTTTGCGTAAGACCGGCGCCCCCTTCGGACTCGAACTCTCCGGCCATTACTACTACCGCGACAACTTCTGCTGCGACTCCGGCGCTATCACCATGGTCAAGATGATCAACCTCCTGAGCGCGGAGAACAAGCCCCTCTCCGAGCTCGTCCGCCCCATCGCACGCTACGCCACCACCGGAGAGGTCAACTTCGAGGTCCAAGACAAGGAAGCGAAGATCGCCGAAGTCCAGCGCGAATTTTCCGACGGAAGGATTTCCCACATCGACGGCGTAACCGTGGAATACGACGACTGGTGGCTCAATCTCCGCCAGTCCAACACCGAACCGCTCCTCCGGCTCACCCTGGAAGGCAATACCCCCGAGATTCGCGACAGGGCCTTCGCTCGTCTCAAAAAGATGCTCGGCGAACCCGTCCAGCACTGAGCCTCACCCTCGCAATCTCCTCGCAAGAGAATGTCCCGCCTGAGTGGGGCAAGTAAGGGCGCTTCCGCTGTGCTCAGATATCTTCGGGCTTTCAGGGAATAGTTTCCTGACACCTTTGCGTTGTATCCTCTGTACACTCCCTTAACCCCAAGCCAGCCTATAGGTTACTCCGACAAACGCCGAGAGCCTGTGAAATCGGCGTCCATCATTTTCATCATCCCGTAAACACCCTCTGGCGCCAGCCTTGTTGAAAACAAGTAACTATCCATTGCTCTCAATCCATAACCCGAACGTCCTCAAGCTTTCCCGTCTGTGCAGCACTTTACACGCCCCCACCCTGTCCCAACGGCATGCTTCTTGCGTGTTTCCCGCTGAACGAACTATTGCCAGCTAAGGAGGAGATTGATGCTCCACACGCACTCGTCGCTCGCGGGCCTGTTCGTGCTCGCCGGACTCATCGTCCTGCTCGTGTCCCTTCCCGCCGGGGCTTCCACCTGGGACATCCAGACCGTTGACACCACCGGCGACATGGGCAACTACACCTCGCTGGCCTTGGACGTCTCGGGCAATCCGCACATCTGCTATCAGGATCACACCAACAGGAACCTCAGATACGCCGTCTGGAACGGGTCCTCCTGGACCAAGCAGACCATCGACTCCAGCGATGCCGGCTACTTCAACTCTCTCGTCCTCGACAGTGCTGGCGATCCCCACGTCTCCTACTACAGTCTCGACAATGCCAGGACCATGTATGCTCACTGGAACGGCTCCGCCTGGGAGGTCACCAACATCACCCACCTCGGCGACAAAGGCAAATACTCCTCTCTCGCCCTTGACGGCCTTGATCGTCCTCACGTCTCCTTCTACGACGTCGCCGGTGGCGGCCTCATGTACATGCACTACAACGCGATCTGGCAGTACGAATGGGTCGATCACCCCAACTCCGTCGACGTCGGCAGATACACCTCCCTGGCCCTGGACGCATCCGAAAGACCCCGCATCGCCTACCTCGACTTCACCAACCTCGATCTCAAGTGCGCCTCCTGGAACGGTGTCTCCTGGGACCTCCAGGTCGTCGACGGCAACGTCCAAACCGGATACACCTCCCTGGTCCTCGACAGCGAGGGACATCCTTGCATCTCCTATCACGGCGACACCGGTCTCCGTTATGCCTCCTGGGACGGTTCCGCCTGGCACACCGAGACCGTCGATGCTGTGGGCGGCCCCTACACCGCCCTGACTCTCGATGATCTCGACCGACCTCACATTGCCTATTACGACCAGGTCAATAAGGATCTCAAATACGCCGCCTGGACCGGCGACACATGGAGCATCGAGACCGTCGACAACGCCGGAGACGTCGGCTGGGACATCTCCATCAAGCTTGACGCCTGGAACCTCCCCCACATCTCATACAAGGATGTAACTGACGGTGCCCTCAAGTATGCCGTCGCCACTCCCGAACCCGCCACCCTCACCCTTCTCACGCTCGGCGCTCTCACGCTCCTGCGTCGCAGGAAATAGGGGCTGATCATCTAAGGCGTGCATTTCGTTGCCGGACACGCTTCTGCTGTTGTTTGCCCAAACCTGGTTGTTGTGATGTGCGTCGTTTTCGCGCGTCATTCGCACTGGCCGTTACCCGCTCTCGATCGGTAACAAGCCTCCGATCTAGTCGCACGCCTGACCCTGTGCGCTACCCCCGCGGGTGGAACTTCCGGTGGATGCCTTTCAACCGACGCTGATCCACGTGCGTATAGATCTGCGTGGTCGCAATCGAGGTGTGTCCCAGCATCTCCTGCACGATCCGCAGTTCCGCGCCCCCTTCCAGCATGTGCGTCGCAAACGAGTGCCTCAGCGTGTGCGGATGCACCCGTTTCCGGCCCCCCGCCTTGCGTGCGACCCCTTTCACGATCCGCCAGATGCTCTGACGGTCCAATTTGCGTCCCGTCCGGCTCAGAAACACATGGTCCGTGCTGTGAGGCTTCACCTGTCCTGCGCGCACCGTGCGGATATACTCCTCGATCACCCGGCGTGCCGGCTCCCCGATCGGAACCACCCGTTCTTTCCCGCCCTTCCCGATCGCCCGGATGTAGCCCACGTCGAAATGCAGGTCCCCAAGACGCAGATCCGCCGTCTCCTGGACCCGGCAGCCCGTCGCATACAGCGTCTCCATCAGCGCCGCGTCCCGCAGCCCCAGCTTCGTGCTCCGGTCAGGCGCCCCCAGCAGGTCCTCCACGTCCTGTCGGCTCAGCACGTCGGGCAGGTTCTTCCACACCTTCGGCGCCTCCACCGCCATGATCGACGTCGAGACCGCCCTCCCCTCCTGGATCAGAAAGCGCAAGAACATCCGCACCGCCACCAAGGCCCGCGCCACCGACGACACCGCCAGTCCCTCCGACTTCAACCCCCGCAGGAATCGGACCATGTCCTCGCTCGAAAGCCGCTCCAGTCCCTGCGCCCCGCTGGTCCGCGCGAACTGGGCGAACTTCCCCAGGTCCGTCCGGTACGCCAGCACCGTGTTCGGACTCACCCCGCACTCCACCGCAAGGTAATCCAGAAACGCCGCGATGTCCGCCTCCAGCTCCAGCGCCATGCGATTTCCCCACGCCAACGACAGCAACCCGCTTTCCACTTGAACGCACCGCCGCACCGCGTACAATGACCCGCGTATTGGCGTCAAAGTCCGTTCCAGTATAACACAACGCGCCGTCACACGACAAGGATGTCCGGGGGAGGAACTCGTTTGAAACACAGTCTGATCACCGGAGGGGCGGGATTCGTCGGAAGCCACCTCTGCGAAGCGATGCTCGCCAGGGGATATCGTGTCACGTGCGTCGACAACTTCTGCACCGGAAGCCGCGACAACGTTGCGCACCTCCTCCCCCGAAAGGACTTCACCCTCATCGAGCACGATATCATCCAGCCCCTGGACCTCCCCGGTCCCTTCTCGCACGTCCTCCACTTCGCCAGCCCGGCCAGCCCCCCCACCTTCGACGAACTCTCGCTCCAGATTCTCCTGGTGAACTCCGTGGGGACCCTCAACGCACTCGAACTCGCCCGCCGCGACAACGCCTCCTTCATGGTCGCCTCCACCTCCGAAGTCTACGGCGACCCCGAGGTCCATCCCCAGGTCGAAACCTATCGCGGCAACGTCTCTACCACAGGCCCCCGCGCCACCTACGACGAATCCAAGCGCTTCTCCGAAGCCGCCACCACTGTCTACCGCAGACGTTTCGACCTCCAGACCCGCAGCGTCCGCATCTTCAACACCTATGGCCCACGCATGCGTCTCGACGATGGACGCGTCCTCCCCACCCTCATCGGTCAGGCCCTGCGGGGCGAAGACCTCACCGTCTTCGGCGACGGCTCCCAGACACGCTGCTTCTGCTACGTCGATGACCTCGTCCGGGGCATCATGCTCCTCCTCGAAAGCAGCGTCTCCGACCCCGTCAACCTCGGCAGTTCCCACGAAATGACCATCCTCCAGTTCGCCGAAACCGTCCGCAAGCTCGTCGGCGCCGGCAGCCGCATCGTCTTCAAGCCGCTCCCCAAGGACGACCCCAAACGTCGCCGGCCCGACACCACCCGCGCACGCACCCTCCTGGGCTGGCAGCCCCAGGTCTCCCTGGACGAAGGACTCAAACGCTCGCTCGAATACTTTCGAAAAACCCGCTCAGCCGGGCTCTGACCAGCACAAAACGGGGGTTCATGGATGGAAGACGTCATCGCAGTAATCCTGGGCGGCGGCAAAGGCACCCGCCTCTACCCGCTCACCAAGCTCCGCAGCAAACCCGCGGTCCCCTTCGGCGGCAAATACCGCCTCATCGACATCTCCATCTCCAACTGCATCAACTCCACCATTGAGCGCGTCTTCGTCCTCACCCAGTTCAACTCCATCTCGCTCAACCGCCACATCACCCGGACCTACCGCTT
The DNA here is from genome assembly GCA_964629945.1 of uncultured Planctomycetota bacterium. Lineage (GTDB taxonomy): Bacteria > Planctomycetota > DG-23 > DATKVD01 > CAZVTD01 > CAZVTD01. Next base: position 11,504 of record CAZVTD010000045.1, read on the forward strand.
CGGAAGTTTCTCCCGGGGCTTCGTGGATATCCTCGCCGCCCGACAGACCGAAACCTCTTCCGACTGGTACCAGGGCACCGCCGACGCCGTCCGACAGAACCTCCACACCTTCAACGACCGTCGTCACTCCCACGTCCTCATCCTCTCGGGCGACCACCTCTACCGCATGGACTACCGTGAGTTCGTCGCACATCACCTCAAGACCAACGCCGACATCACCATCGGCGTTCTCCCCGTCACCCGGACCCAGGCCCCGGAACTCGGAATCGTCGCCACCGACCCCGACGGACGCATCGTCCGCTTCGCCGAAAAACCCTCCGATCCGGAACTCCTCGACTCCCTCCGCCTCAAAGCCCCCCTCCCAGGCCAATCCTCACCCCCCAACGGCAAGCGCGAATATCTCGCCTCCATGGGCATCTACGTCTTCCGACGCGAAGCGCTCGCCGCCGTCCTGGCCGACCGCTCCATGAGCGATTTCGGCAAAGAGGTCATCCCCGCCGCCATGAACAACTTCCGCGTCATGTCCTACTTCTTCGACGGCTACTGGCAGGACATCGGGACCATCCGCAGCTTCTACGAAGCCAACCTCGAGCTGACCACCCCCGTCCCCGCCTTCAACTTCTACGACGAACTCCATCCCATCTATTCCCGCGCGCGTTTCCTCCCCGCCTCCAAGGTCAACGCCTGCAGCATCGAGCACGCCCTCATCGCCGACGGATGCATCATCAACCGTTCCGAAATCCGACATTCCGTCGTCGGACTCCGTTCCGTCATCGGCGAAAACTCCCGCATCCTCCATTCCGTCCTCATGGGCGCCGACTACTACCAGGCCCAGGTCCCCTCCGGCCCCGCGCTCAGCGGCATCCCCGTCGGAATCGGTCCCAACTGTCACATCGAGCGCGCCATCATCGACAAGGACGCCCGCATCGGCGCCGGCGTCCAGATCGTCAACCGTCGCAAGGTCCGCGAATGCGACCAGCCCGAATACTCCATCCGCGACGGCATCGTCGTCATCCCCAAGAACGCCGTCCTCCCCCCGGGAACCGTCATCTGACCGACTTCCCCGCTCATCCGCCCGTTTTTGCCGTTGACATCCTCCCGACCGACCCTCATAGTATCCACCGGCTGACGTGACTGGCGACCCGCACGGAACCGACCGTGGTGAAGCGTCAGCCTTTATTGGGCCGTTCGCCTGGGCCACCCACGGGGGGTCCGGGCGTTTTCTATTTCTGGAAGGAGCAGCACATGGCGCTGGCAGATTACCGACGTGTGATGGGCGATCATTTCCCGAAATTCATGTTCCTCGGCTTCTGCGAATCCGCCGACGACCTCGCCATCGCCGGCGCCACCGAAGCCCAGCACCTCCTCTACGAAAAAGTCACATGGTCCATCCCCGACGCCCAGGGCAACCCCGAAACCCTCGGCCTGCGCTACGGCGAAAACCCCGGACAGGAAGCCGCCCTCTACCGTCCTATCAACGGGAACCTCACCCTCGCCGGAATCGAATTCATCTCCTCCGGCGATCTCGTCGGCTCCGTCGACACCGACGCCCTCATCCAGTCCGGAAAACACCCGGGCAAAACCAACCTCACCGACATCGACAACGGACTCAACATCCTCAAATACTTCCCCGACAACCCCGCCGCCACCATCCTCAAACACAACAACCCCTCCGGCGCCGCGCTCGGCAAAACCATCTTCGAAGCCTACACCAAGGCCTTCGAGGCCGACCCCATCGCCCCCATGGGCGGCGCACTGGTCGTCAATCGCCCGCTCGACAAGCAAACTGCCGAGGCCGTCTCCGAGCGCTACTACGAGATCGTCTGCGCCCCCGACTTCGAGCCCGGCGTCGTCGAAATCCTCGCCTCCCGGAAGAACCTCCGCATCATCCGCGTCCGCAACATCGACAAGCTCGCCTCCCACCTTGGCGAACGCTTCCTCGACCTCAAGAGCCTCTGCGACGGCTGCATCCTCCCCCAGTGGTCCTTCGTCCCCACCATCGGCCCCGACAAGAAGGTCATCCGTTCCTGGAAGGACATCAAGGACCTCGCCGTCGTCCCCACCGACGTCCCCGAGCGCGACGACTCCACCGGACGCCTCGTCCGCACCGGGAAAATCGCCTCCATCAATCGCAAACCTACCGACGACGAATACCGCGACATGTGGTTCGGCTGGATGGTCGAAGCCGGCGTCATCTCCAACTCCGTCCTCACCGCCAAAAACCTCGCCACCGTCTCCATCGCCGCCGGCGGTCAGGACCGCGTCTCCATCGCCAAGCTCGCCGTCTCCAAAGCCTTCGAATCCCGGCGCGCACTCTTCGCCCTCCAGCGCCATGGCATGCTCTACGACGCCCTCGCCCTCGAAGTGAAACAGGGCAAAAAATGCGCCTGCCTCCTCGACGAAATCAACCGTGACGTCGATGCCATCAATGGCGGCCTCAAAGGTGCCGTCGCCGTCTCCGATGCCTTCTTCCCCTATCGCGATGGCGCCGACGCCCTCCTCGACCAGGGCATCACCGCCGTCATCCAGCCAGGCGACGCCCTGCGCGATTACGACGTCGTGCTCGCCTGCAACGAGCGCAACGCCACCATGGTCTTCACCGGACAGCGCTCCTTCCGTCATTGACCCCGGGGGACTCATCCGTGGATGACACAAGTGGACCCGCTCGCAGAGACGCGTTCGGGGGCTTCCCCGGACTGCACCTGGGCAAGTCGGGCTTCTTCCGACTGGTGCGCGACAAGCGCTGGTGGTTCGTGACCCCCGCGGGCAACGCGTTCCTCTCCTTCGGCCTCAACCACGCCGATCCCGCCATGCTCTGCCGCCCGTACGCTATCGACCACTGGCGCAAGGCGTTGGGCGGTTTTGAGAATGAGAAGGACCCCCGGCTTCTGGAAGGCTTCCGTGTCAAGCTCCAGCAGGACCTGGGCACCTTCGGCATGAACACCCTCGGGGCCCATTCGCCGACCTGGCGTTTTCTGGAACCCTTCTGCCCTTACATCGTCAGCATGCATTTCGTCAGAATATCCCACTGGCACCACGCCCAACCCGAGGACTTCGTCGACGTCTTCTCCGACACGTTCGAGGGTCACTGTCGCCAACTGGCCAGCGACCTCGCCCGCCCCAGGCGCAACGATCCGTACCTGCTGGGGTATTCCTTCTCCGACTGCCCGGTGCTGACGAACCTTGACGCCCGTCGGCGCGACGTGTGCATCTACGGCGACGCCCGTCCGGCACTTCAGACTTGGCCGCGAGTGCTGCGCAACCAGAGTTCTTCCAGTCCCGGTAAGGGCGTCTACGTTGAGACCATGCGAAAGCAGCACAGCAACAGCATCGAGGACTTCAACCGGACCTACCAGACGCACTTCGGCTCCTTCGACGACCTCCAGAGGGCCGAGTCCTGGCGTCCGGAGGTGCAGGAATCGAACGAGCAGGAGCAGCGCGACAACCTCGCTTTTCTCCAGCGCATCGTCGACCACTACTACCGCACCGCCTGCGACGCAATACGCACCGTCGACCCTAATCACCTCGTCTTCGGCGACAAACTCAACATGAACACCGGCGTCCCCGACGAGATCCTGCGCACTGTCGGACGACACGTCGACCTCATCTTCTACCAGCACTATGGTTTCTACGACCAGCAGCGACCGGACCTGGACCACTGGAGCCGACTGACCGGCAAGCCTGTCTTCAACGGCGATTCTTGCTTCTCGGTCCCCGACGGACACATGTCCTTCACCCTCGGTCCGCAGCTTGCCAGCCAGGACGAGCGCGCACAGGCCTTCCTCGACTACGCCCGCGCCGTCTTTGCGCGTCCCGACTTCGTCGGCTGGAACTGGTGCGGATGGATCGACAGTTGGGAGGTCGTCCAGAAGGGACGACAGCACTCGGGCATCCAGACCGCGTGTGGCCGCTACCACGAACCCCTCAGGAAGGCTATGAACAATTTCTCACGGAATATGTACAGCATAGCCCGCGGCGAAAACCTATAGTAGAGACATTAGCTAAGTTCCGGTTTCACTGGGAGAACCCCTCATGTCCACTCATCGCACCGCTCCCTTCGGCTCCTGGAAATCCCCCATCACCACCGACCTCATCGTCGCAGGAACCATCGCCCTGCAACAGCCCCTCTGGGATGGCCCTGACCTCTATTGGCTCGAAATGCGCCCCACCGAGGGCGGTCGCTACGTCATCGTCCGACGAACCCCAGACGGCAGCACCTCCGACCTCATCCCCGCCCCCTTTAACGCACGCACCCGTGTCCACGAATATGGAGGCGGTCCCTACATCGTCGCTGACGGCGTCGCGTACTTCACCCACTTCCCAGACCAGCGCATCTATCGCGTGTCGCCGGGCTCCTCTCCCGCCCCCCTCACCCCCCACCGCCCGTTCCGCTACGCCGCCATCAACCACCCCCCCACCAGAAAACCGTTCCTCAGCCTGCATGAGGCCCATTCCCCCACCCACC